>CALFIU010000050.1 GCA_937877455.1 uncultured Bacteroidales bacterium | reverse complement strand
AAATCGCAGGATTTTACGGTTATATGGCGGTAAAAAGGGCATAAAAAAGCCGCCCCAAAAAAAAATTTTGAATGGACGGCAAATATCTTCAAATACGGTAATTATAACCTAACATACTTTATCCATAAAATATCTTATCTGTGGTCGCCACCAGCACCAATCGTGAGCAACATCATACCCCCAATAGTCAAACCAAGCGGGAACACCATGGTCGCGGAGAATGGCTTCAAGACGACGTGTAGATGCAAGGAGATCGTCCTCCCAGTTACCTTGACCAACACAAATAATAATGCGACGGTTGCGATACTCGTTCCAATAATAATGGTCGCGCGGCATCCATGTTAGGTAGTCCTCTGGCGAGTTTGCATATACAAGTTCGTCGGAATAACTTCCAAAGAAATAACTTGCATGGTACAATCCACTCTGTGCAACCAACGTATCGAAAATATCAGGACGGCGGAAGAAGAAATTGGCAGAATGAAAACCGCCCATTGAACATCCTGTTGAAATCAAATGTCCTCTATCACCAATAGCAGGAACGAGTTCATCACAAATATAATTATACCAACGTTCGTGCTGCTCTATGCGTTGACGAAAATCCCAACTATTACTACTCCAAGTTTCGGGGTCTATACTATCGCAACACACAAGTCGCAGACGACCACTGTCGATAAAACCTGCAAGTTCGTTGACCATGCCAAAATTTTCGTAATCAAAAAACCTTCCATTTTGAGACGGAAAAACAAGCGCAGTCTTACCCCCATGCCCATAAACCTTGTACTCCATGTCGCGTCCAAGGTTGAAACTATAATGTTTTATGTATTCTACTTTCATAATGACTACAAAAATACAACATTTTTAAATTCCGACAAAAAATTATCTCTTATCGTGGACAAATTTCACAAACTCCTCTACATCTGAATATTCGTCGAGTTTGACGGTAAACATTTGGTTGCCCATTGCACCAGAGAGTATTTCTGGCATACGCTCACACATAACCATTCTGTTGCCATAACGCTGCCTTATCTCGTTGTCAGAATGAACATAGTTGTAAATGTCGCGCCTTGACGCAAACGCACAATAATACTCTTGTCGCCATGGCAACGAAAGCGCATTGCCTCCATCATGATAATATGCAATGGCTTCTTGCGACTTGTCGTAACAAACCATATCAGCCCAAATTTTATAAACATCGGTTGAATGGGCATAATTAATCATATCAGGCGTGTAGCCTCCTGCTGGACGCATATTAACCTCCAACGCTACAAAATCGCCTTTGTTGCCAAGTCCCTCACGGTCGCCATCAAGTCTAAAAAATTCTAAATGTACAAAACGGCTTCTTACATTAAAAGCATCCACCGTGCGACGACCTATAGAACGCAACGAATCAGGAATAGTTTTGTCAACGTAATAAGCAAGATCAAGTTTCTTATTAACAATATCCATAATTGATGGTGGCCAAACTGTCATAGACTCAAAGAGAGGCTGACCTTGCGAATTAACAATGGCATCGTAGGAACAGATGTCGCCAGTGATGAACTCCTCAACAACGTAGCTGTTAAAATCTGACACTTTGTTGAAAAAGGCGATTAACTCATCGTACGAATGAATTTTGTGTGTGCCACCTGCGCCTACTCCAACATCTGGTTTTGCAATGAGTGGATACCCCACAGAAACCGCAAAATCGGTTACTTTTTGAACGCCCAACGATGCTTTTATTTGGCGCGCGGTGGGGATATTTCCAATGGTGTAATATTTTTTCATCTCAGACTTTTCCTTTATCGCTGCCATCTCGTTAGACTGTAGCCCGGTAACAACATGAAAATCTGTTCGCAAACGTGCATCTTGCTCCAACCAATACTCATTATTAGATTCTATCCAGTCTATTTTGCCATATTTAAAAGCAAAGAATGCTACGGCGCGATAGACTTGGTTATAGTCCTCAAGATTGTCAACTTTGTAATACTCTGTCAGAGAGTTTTTAAGTTTATCGCTCAACGATTCGTATGGAGCATCGGCAATACCAAGGGTGTTGATGCCATTTTTTTTAAGACGGTCGCAAAATTCCCAATATGTATGGGGGAAATGCGGCGATATAAAAATGAAGTTCATTTGGTGTTTGGAGATTTTTTGTTATAAATATGAATAGTCAATATTTTTGTATTCCCAATCGCGTTCGGGACTTATGTACTCAAATGTTGTATTATTACCACGCATAATAAGTTGACCATCTTTATATGCCAACAGACGTTGAAAGTCAACTAAATGCCACGTGCCATCGTCTTGTAACGGTTGAGTAGAAAACAGCACTGTTTGGTTATCTAACTGTTTATAATGCAAAGTATTAGAATAATTACAATGGACATACATCGTTTCGCTGTCCCAAAAAATAAGGTTAATTTTGTTGTTACGACTCAAATTATAAACCAAATTGTCAAGTAGCGCAAAACGTTCTTCAAAAGCGAGAGGTCGCCCCAATTCTTGTTGAGACTTGTTGATTGTGGCGATTATATGGAACAAAATCCGTTCTGAATCAGTCTGTCCCTCTTGAACATCGCGATATTTCTCCAATTCTTGCGAGTTGAAAATAGTGCCATTGTGCGCCAACGTCCAACACCGTCCCATATTGTCGTGTTTTACAAATGGGTGGCAATTTTCATAAGACATGTTACCAATGGTGGCTAAACGGATGTGGGCAATTGCATTGTCTATAACAATCGGATGTTGAAGACGTTGCTTTAAGTAATAACTACCGTTTGCCTTAATAGCCTCCTTTTCAAGCGACACAGAATCGCCATAAAAATTTGCTAATCCCCAGCCGTAATTATGCTTTTCGCTATGACTGTAGAAAATCTTAAGATACTCGTTGATATTTATTTTTTTTTTGCTATTTATTCCAAAAAGTTCACACATTTTTGTTTCTGTTTTTGATAGATTCAGCCAAAACTTTATCTGCAAAACCATCAGCATATTCTCTGCTAATGATGTGAGCATAGTTGTAATAATCTGGTTCCTCGATTTTTTTGCGTTGATACGCAAGTATTTCGTTAATACGCTCGGTCTGCCCTGTTGCTATATGCGAAAAAAACCACTCAATGCTATTAAGCAATTCTGCTGTAGCATCGGCAACGCTAAGCGTGCGACCATTTGGGTACATGATTTTGGTGTTATTGGTATCAAAATGAGCCGCAGACTTGTAATTCTGAATCGACTGCACCTGACCTTTTGCATCGAGTGGTTCATGATTGATGCCCGCCAAATATACCAAAAGCAATTGCATAAATTTAACATCGCGGTCGTCAATGCCATATTCGGCGAGTGGGTTGAGGTCTATGGGACGTAATTCAATATGGTTGATACCTGAAGTACGTAGCGTTTCAAGTTTGTTTTTACCCCTCGGCTTTAGTCTAATGGGATAGTACAACTCCGATGGTGCTGAAATAAGCCCATTTTTGACATAATGCTCAATGCTGTCGGCGTAACGTTCAATGTTTGAATAATCAAGCGTTGGCACAAAAAAATTCCAATATCCAAGTTCCGAACATCTTAGCGATGACATACCCGAAAAAACCGTTATACCATGGCGTTTGCTATCATAATAAGAACCATCCAACAACGGACTTGCCGCTGTTAACGTAACAACAACCCAACCATAACGAAGGCAATTTTCGGCAAGGTTGAGATATATTTTGTCACAATACTTTTGATAATCAGGCGTTTCAAAACCTTTTTTTATGTTAATTCCTGTTTCTATCTCATAATTAAGACGCAAGAGATCTCCACTAAACGAATAGTTAAAATGAATGCCCGAAAAAGCCATCTTATAGCGTCCGTACTTATTTGAAAGATAGTGTCGGTAGGCTGTCTTGTTGGAACTATCTCCATAAAACTGCGCAACAGGAATGTCATCTTCGCCAAGTATTTGCGGGGGATTGCTTGACATCCAAAGAGTTTCCTTAGACGGCATTTGTGCCAATGTGCGTGCAATACGACGATGATGCTCAGCAAGTTCGGACATAGCTTGACCTGCTGTTGGATGTATAGAGGTGTTGATTTCCACTTGATTTTCGCAAAAATCCCTTACAATGTGGCTATCCTCAACATCAAAAGGATGTGCAGTATGGCTCAACCGCCCGTCCTCGGTAACTCTAAGCGTCTCGCGCTCAAGCCCGAAATTGCCCGAAAGTAACAATTTTGCAATGTGTTCGTTTTCGGCGTGTAACATAATATTTAAATTATATTTTTGTGAGTTTTACTAATTTACATTTTTTTTGCAAGGATATATTCGCCGTCCTCAATAAGCATATCCTTAGAATCAGCTTTCAAAATAAACACTTGCGCTCCCATTCCGCCAGAAATGCTTGATGGTGGTATTTTTTCGAGCAAAATTCGGTTTCCAAAACGCTGACGTATGTCTTCTGCGGTGTGCATGTAATCTACGCCCGCACCACGACCGTAATGTGTTACATAACGCTTGAAATCATAGTCTTTGAAACTCCTATTCTCGTCATATACAAGGCTTTCTGCCCAAATTTGATATACATCCACATCGTATGCGTAGTTCATCTTGTCGGGAATATAGCCTCCCGGTGTACGCATATTTACCTCAAGACCTACAATTTCACCTTTTTTGCCAATGCTTGGTTTGTCGGTGTCGAGCCTAAAAAACTCAAAATGGAAGAATTTTCTTTTTGCCGCAAAAGCCGCTACAGCCCTCTCTCCTACTTCCAATAAATCTGACTGTTGCATATTGCAAGTATAACTGATGTTCTCACCATCACCGGCCAACATGGCAAGCGGCGTGTGTTTCATTACTTGACCTGTGCAAAATATTATTTTGCCGTGGCTATCGGTGATTCCGTCAAAAGTTTCCACATGCCCTGGCACAAACTCTTCAATGATATAAGCACGACCATCGTTTTCTATCAGTTGTATAGTTTTGTTGAGTTGCTCGGCAGTATCTATCTTGAATGTTTGAGCTGCACCAACGCCATGGTTAGGCTTTATAATCAAAGGAAAACCTACCATCTTGGCAAACTTAAGTGCTCGTGATTTTGAATCCAACACCATCCAATGTGCAGTTTTTATTCCTGCTTTTTGGTAAGTGTGTTTCATCTCCGATTTTAACAAAACAGTACGCAACTCGTTTGGTCTCAAACCGTTGTATACATTAAAATCTTCTCTAAGTTTTGCTTCCAACGGCAACCAATATTCGTTCTGCGACTCCACATAATCTATCTTTCCATACTTAAAAGTATAGAAAGCCACTGCCCTCATCACTTGATTGTAATCTTCAAGCGAACAAACGTAATAATACTCTGTTAACGAGCATTTTACATTATTATCAAGATTGTCGTATGGGCAATCACCAATGCCTAAAACATTGCAACCAAGTCGTTTGAGCCTATCGCAAAAGTTGTAAAAATGCAATGGGAAATTTGGCGACAAAAATATAACGTTCATAATTCTAACGATGTTATATGTTGTCAGTTTTCCCACAAAAACCACATCCATGTTGGCACTTCGTGTTGCCAACTTGCCTCATTATGGTCGCCACCCTCGTTCTTAAAAAGATAGGTCTTAGCACCTTTTTGTTGAACGAGCCACTCAATCTCACGGATACGATTCTCAATGCCGTGATTGTGTTGTTGCTCAACGCTACCCCACGAGAAGAAAATTCGTGTATCAAGATTAAGAACACCCGTATTTATTTCGTAACGAAAAGCGTCCATAGCTGGTGCAATGGCTGGAGAAATGGCAGCCGATTTGGAAAATATATGGTTAAAATGCGTAATGCCATACAAAGCCATCATGCCGCCCATCGAATAACCAGCAATAGCAGTTGCTTCGCGGAACGGAACGGTGCGGTAATTGCGGTCGATATGTGGTTTTAACGAATCCTCTATCCATTTGAAAGTATGGTAGCCCGTACCAGGTATATGACCATAATAACTGCTTTCGAGTTCGTATGGACAATACTCACAAACACGTTTCCAATCGTCGTGAGCGCACTCCATACCTACAACAATAAGTTTTTTCCAATAATTGTCAAGAAACTCTTTTAGCCCCAACGACTTTCCAAACGTTGCATCGCCATCGAAGAAAAGATTGTGTCCATCGAACATATACAATACAGCGTAACGCTCGTCGGTGTTGTAATAATCATCGGGCAGATAGAGGTGAATCCTACGATTCTCTCCAGCCGCACCATACCAAAAATCAAATTTTTCTACCATTATGTTGTTTTATATTAAATATCTGCTAATAAGCACATTAAGCAGCATATCTCAAAGCATTTTCGGCTATCTTACCAAAAAAATATGCAGCCTGCTTACGCCACCAATAAAAATCGTGGCTTACGTCTTTGCCCCAAAAGTCAAACCAAGTATCAAGTCCAAACTTTGCCACAACATCTCTAAGTCTTGATGTTGAGCCGCCTGTAACACGCTCGTAGTTGCCTTGACCGCAACAAAAAATCAAAGTTTTACCTTTATATTGCTCAGCAATAAGATTGTCGGCACTCATTGCTGCAAGAAAGTCGAGCGGCGAATTGCGAAATATCAACTCATTGTCGTACTCTGGAAAAAAATAGTCGGCGTGAAACAATCCGCTCAACGATACAATTCCATCAAACAAATCGGGACGGCGGAAAAAGAAATTACCAGCGTGATAACCGCCCATGCTACATCCTGACACTATCAACCTCTCACCACGACTTACTTCAGGAACAAGTTCGTCAACGACATAATCGAACCATTGCTCATGTCTATGAATACGTGTTTCATAATCGCCACCCGTAAGACTCCACGTTTCAACATCTATACTATCGCAACAAATCAGACGGAACTCACCAGACTCAATCATCGGGGCTAAAACATCAATCATACCGTTGTCCTCCCACTCGTAAAATCTCTGATCCTGCGAAGGGAACACCAATACACCACGGCCGCTCTCACCGTATGTCTTGTACTCAACCTCTCTACCGAGATTGACACTCCAATTTTTGTGATATTCTATCTTCATTGTCTTATAGTTTTTTGGATTGTTTTAACACTGCAAATTTCAATATTTACAAAATACTATCCAAGAAAACATAAAAACTTAGAAATATTTTCTATAATAACGCTATATAATAGAAAGTTTTTCAAAATAATACCCAAATACAGCGACCAAACAGAAAATCTTCCTAAATTGCTATGCAAAGTTAATTAGGGCGTATTTTTACTTGTTAAATGTAATAATGTATAAATACAACTTATTTTATGCAAAAATACACTTTTTGAATATATTTAATTTAAGTTTCTCTTTTAATCAAATATTTTTTTACATCAATTTTTTTTACACACAAAAAAATAACCCAAGACAATAAATCTGCTTTTAAATCAAATTTATTGTCTTGTGTTAAGGTGGACAAAACACCACAATAAGTGGATAAGTATTAATTTATCTTTTTACCCCAAACTGAATGACCATCAACATCTAAACCAGAAAATAACAATGTTTTTTTGCTATTTTCCCAATCATGTCCGACAAAGACTTTCAGATTTTTATATTTTTTTCCGTTAACCGATAAATCAAAGAAATCGCTACTATCGTCAAAATTTATAATATCGCGTTCTGTTATATGTACATGCTTAGAAATGTTAACTTCTGTATCTTGCAATTTAGTCGAAACCACTTGACCATCAACTAATTCGTGTTGAGCCTCGCGATCTTCTATAATAACAATTTCCCACTCACCACGCATTTTTTCGGGACTAAGAGGTTCGGTTTGGTCGCCAGCATACCTTTCTGGTGATACAAACGGCCATCCGTCGCGATTAAAAAACATTTGACGAACACATAAATTAAGTTTCATATTTTCGGGTTGTAGGCGACCTTGAGATGCAAGGTAATAATTGCCCTCACCATCGTCAAAAACAGAACAATGCGCCATTCCTGCCCATCCTGAGTGGTTGTCAAAACGATAAGGTGCTGTTAATATAGGATAAGAATTTATTTCCTTTGCCACATCGTTGCCAAAATAGTCTTTATACGGGCCTTGCGGATGGTCTGACACCGAAACTCTAACGTTGTAATTGGTTACTAATGGACCATAAGAAACAAAAAGATAGTATTTGCCATTTTCTTTATTATAAAGAATATCAGGAGCTTCCATGTTGTCGCGCTGCCAATTTTTACGATGAGCAACAAGATGACCTTGGTCGCCAGCCTTTGCAGTAAGACCAGTTTCTTCATCAAGTTCTACGGCAAAAATGCCACCAAAAAAAGAACCATAAATCATCCAATATTTTCCTGTTGACATATCCTGCATCACAGTTGGATCTATAGCATTCATAACCGATGTTGTATCAGTTTTAACAACGCAACCCTTTGGAATCCAAGGACCTTCGAGTTTTTCTGCCTCGGCAAGACCTATAAAAGAATTCTTTTTTCCAAATGTTGACAAACAATAATACATACGGTAAACACCATTCATCTCCAAAACATACGGAGCCCATAAATTTTTTGACGTGCGACCAAACTCTCCATAATTATTAATGCTATCAACATAATTTAAAGCCTCAAAAGGAATAGAATCAAAAGCCCAACCAACGAAATCCCAGTGAACAAGATCTTTTGATTTTCTAATATCGATATACCCTGGCGTACAATCAGCATCTCTTAACACATCTTCCATACGTCCGAAAAAAACATGGTCGGTAGAAAAACTATAATATGTGTCGCCGAATTTTTTAATTGATGGATCATGAACATTGTATGTTCCCCATTTAGCTCTATCATTAAGAGAAATAAATTGACTATAATCGTCTGGCCAAGGATTCTGACTTTCTGTCGGCTTAAAAGGCTTGTCCTCGCCGCAAGCCTGGCATAAGATTGCCAAAATAATCACCGAAATAAGTTTTAATTTGCCTTTTATCTTCATAATATTTTTATTTTTTTTCACAAACTTAACATTGAATTAACCCACAAATGGCGGACAAAAAATTTTTATCGGTGGATTTTTGTTTTTTTTCACCTTTTATTTGCGTTTAAATCCTTTTTTTTATTTTTGCAAAAAAAGTAAAACTTATGTTAGCTTACAAAAAATATATTTGGAAGTTTATATTAACGTTATTTTTAACAATAAATACCATTGTTTCTCAAGCCCAAATAGGAGGTTTAGGAAACGACTATATATTTTCTTACATAACAGTAGAAGAAGGTCTGCCCAATAATTTTATCGACGACATCTACAAAGATAACTTTGGATTTATGTGGTTTGCAACCAATGGTGGAGGTCTTGTAAGATACGATGGTTACGACTTTAAACAATTTACAGTTACATCAAAGCAAGTTAACCTAAAAAGCAACTTTGTAAAAAAAATCTGCGAAGATAATTTTCATAGATTGTGGGTATCGACAGAGGCAGGCATCGACATAATCAACTTGGTTAATTTAAACGAAAAACTTATTCTCCCTTTTAACGAAAAAATACAAAAAATTTTTGCCTCAACATCTATTTCCAACTACAAAGATAGACGTGGAAGCATTTGGCTTAGTTTCCTAACCAAAGAAATAGTAAAAATAGATTTCGACCCTCAAGGACAAATTTCTAACATTAGAATACTCGAAACCCCACCAGAATGTAACACCCCTGTTTTTGGATTTTGCGAATTTGGCGACCAAATGATAGTGGCTTATTCCAACACTGTATATACCGTGCAAAACGGTGATGATGGCAAATTAACCGTATCTAAATTCAAAAACTGCGAAAAATTAAATTGTACAACTATAATGTCGTTGCTTGAAAATAACAACGAATTGTGGATAGGAACAGACAAAGGTCTATTTAGATACAATCCCATCAATCAAAACATAAAAACATACTACAACAACCCAGCAGATAAAAATTCAATATCACAAAACTTTATTTGCGATCTTAAATCTACACCCGACCGTGGGCTTGTAGCAGCAACACTAAAAGGTCTAAACTTTTACAACCCAGTAGAAGACAACTTCTTTGTTGTTCAAGAATCAGAAACAATAGGCAAATTTAAAACCATAAACAACAACTTTATAAATTGCTTACTATGCGACAACAAAACCCTATGGATAGGTACTGAAACTGGCGGAGTAAACAAACTAATAACAATGCCACTAAAAATAAACAACTATACTCACAACGAAACAGATCCAAACACAATATCAAAAGGTCCAATTAACTCGGTTTTTCAAGACAAAAAAGGTAACATTTGGATAGGTTGCATAGAAGGCGGATTAAACCTCAAAAAATCAGAAACTAACAATTTTAGACATTTTAGCACCGCAGATGGACTATCTCACAACTCTGTTAGCGACATTGCACAAGGCAACGACCCAAACATACTTGTGTTGGCTACTTGGGGCAATGGAATAACTTTCTTTGACAAAAAAAATTACAAAGCAATAGGCTACCTAAACACAGAAAACACTGGACACAGCATAGATTTTATTGGAGCAATAGTAACTGATACAATCAACAATGGCATTTGGATAGGCAGCAACAGAGGAATATTCTTCTACGACTACAACACTCAAAAAACAACTTCCCCAATAGCACCTCAAATTACCGAAAACATCAACGGCTGTTTAGGTACATTGATTGACCAAAAAGGCATACTTTGGATTGGAACAAACGTTGGAATAATTAAAATAAATCTCAACTCCTTTAAACAAAGCCGAACCAATTTTGATGTAGAAAAACTTGAACCAGAAAAAAACAAACCTCTAACAATGTTCCGCACAAAAATAACATCGTTTCTACAAGCCAACGATGGCACAATATACATCGGCACCGATGGCTACGGACTTGTAAAAACAACCGACCAAACACAACAAGACCAAACACAAATATACAACACAGACGACGGATTATGTAACAATGTTGTAGCTCAAATAGAAGAAGACAACAATCACAACATTTGGTTAGCCACATGCCACGGAATATCATGCTTTAAACCAGCCAACAATCGTTTTACAAACTACTACCAACAAAATGGACTTTGTTGCAATCAATTTTTTTGGAACGGATTTAAAAAATTATCAAATGGAAAATTATTATTCGGTAGTATAAATGGACTTATAGAAATAGATCCTCAATATAACACATCTGGCATATATTCAACCCCAAATCAAGTAACATTAACAGAACTAAGCGTTGATGACAAAATAGTAAACCCAGGGAGTGGCATAATAGATGCCAACATTATGTGTGCCAAAGAAATAAAACTCCACGAACGTAATAAAAGTTTCACAATAGAATTTTCGTCGTTAAACAACAACTCATCTTCCTCAGAAGTATATCAATATAGGCTCATTGGATTCAACCACGACAAATGGACAACTGTATCATCATCACGTCGTTTTGCACAATACACCAACCTATCTCGCGGCAATTACACATTTCAAGTTAGATGTGCACAAGGAGCAGACGATTTTTCTGATATAACAGAAATAAAAATAACCGTATCACCATATTTTTACAAATCGTGGTGGTTTATACTATTGACAATAATAACTATTATTGTTGCTGTATATTATGCCGAACGTTGGCGAACAAAGATTTTACGTCGCCGTACAGAAATGCTTGAACAAAAAGTTGAATTAAGAACCGCTGCCCTAAAAAGTCAAAAAGAAGAACTAACAAACCGCAACACTCAACTAAGCATAAAAAACCAAGAAATACTCAATCAAAAAAACCAATTGGAGCAAATGTCAAAAAAAGTTCAAGACCTTACCATAGACAAACTTGCTTTTTTTACAAACATAACACACGAATTTAGAACTCCTGTTACGTTAATTATTGGTCCTATAGAACGAGCATTAAAACTAAGTACCAATCCCAAGGTAATAGAACAATTGACCTTTGTGGACAAAAATTCAAAACACCTACTCTCACTCGTAAATCAACTGCTTGACTTTAGAAAAGTAGAGTCGGACAACATGCCAATAAACTACACAGCAGGAAACTTTGCCATCTTTATTGACGACATAACTCTACCATTTAGAGCATTGGCAAAAGCAAAAAACATACAACTTTGCTCGCTCAACAGACTCGCTGAACCATATCTCAATTTCGACCGCGAAGCAATGACAAAAATAATAACCAATCTTTTGGGCAACGCAATAAAATTTACACCCGAAGGCGGCACTGTAAAATTCTATACTACAACACTCAAAAACCCAGACAGAATTTACATCTGCATATCCGACACTGGGAAAGGTATAGTTGACGAAGACATTGACAAGATTTTCAACCGTTTTTACCAATCGCACAGCCAACAAGACGTTTCTATAAGTGGACAAAGCGGAACTGGAATTGGATTGTATCTCTGCAAACGTCTTACACAACTATTAAATGGTACAATAACTGCAAAAAACAACAAAACAATAGGAGCATCATTTAGATTACAAATACCATTTACAAAAGTAGAAAATATACCATCAGAGCAACAACACATTGCCGAAAACGAAACAGAAACAGAAGAACAAGACGAACAACAAAATCCTCATCGTCTAAAAATTCTTATCGTAGAAGATAATCCCGATATGCGCGGCTATATTAGATCGGTGTTAACAGAAGACTACTTTGTAGAAGAAGTTGGAGGTGGTAAAGAAGCATTGCAAAAACTAAAATCAACAGCAATAGATTTTGTAATTAGCGACCTTATGATGCCTGAAATGGACGGATTACAATTGGTAAAAGCCATAAAAAAAGACTTCAACATATCACATATTCCATTTTTGATGCTATCGGCCAAAACATCAAAAGAAGCACAACTCGAAAGCCTATATGCTGGAGCCGATGACTATATAACAAAGCCATTTGACGAAACCATGCTAAAAGCAAAAATCGCATCAATGCTTGCCAATAGACAAAGATTCCAACAGCGTTTTGCCAACGAAATGCTCGTAGAAAATCTTAACATAACAGAAGATTCAAGCGACAAAAAATTTATTGACAAAGCAATAGAAACCGTTAAGGCCAACTACCAAAACTCTTATTACGAAGTATCAGACTTTGTGGAGGCTATGGGCGTAAGCAAAAGTCTTCTCAACAAAAAAATGCAAACCTTAACGGGACAAAGTGCTGGACAATTTATAAGAAATTATAGGCTACAAGTGGCAAAAGAACTGATATTAAAAAACAGAATTACCAAAAACATGAATATCTCTGAAATAGCTTACGAAGTGGGATTTAATGACCCCAAATATTTCACACGCTGTTTCACCAAACACTACAACGTAACGCCAAGTAGCATGCTTGATGGTGGCAACACTCCAACAACAAACATAAATAGCAACGAATAGTACCCAAAAATCAAGATTTGTATTTACCTTTCCAAAGACGTTGAATGGTATCCTTAGCTTTTGCCTCAGCAACATTGTCAGCAGGAATATAAAACGATGTTCCAGAGAGTGCATCTGGCATAAATTCTTGCTCTACAAAATGTCCAGGATAGTCGTGCGAATATTTATAATCCGCGCCATACCCAAGTTGTTTCATAAGTTTTGTAGGAGCGTTGCGTAAATGCAAAGGCACAGGCAAATCGCCTGTTTGATTAACAATTTCCATTGCTGAGTTAATAGCATTGTATGCAGAATTACTTTTGGGAGAGTTGGCCAAATAAACTGCGGTTTCGCTCAAAATAATTCTTGCCTCGGGATAGCCAATAACGTTAACCGCACTAAAACATGCATTAGCCAAAAGCAATGCGTTAGGATTAGCCAAACCAATATCTTCTGCGGCAGAAATAACCATCCTACGTGCTATAAACTTAAGATCCTCACCCCCAGAAAGTAACCGTGCCAACCAATAAACAGCAGCATTTGCATCGCTACCTCTAATTGACTTAATAAAAGCCGAAATTATATCGTAGTGCATCTCGCCATTTTTGTCATACATAGCCATATTCTGCTGAAGTCGATGCATCACTATATCATCGTTGATGATAGTTTGCTCCGAAGTTTCGGCATTAACAACTATGTCAAGTATATTGAGCAATTTTCGGGCATCGCCACCACTCTGTCTAAAAAGAGCATTTGTTGACTCTACCTTTATATTTTTTGTCTTTAAAACCTCATCTTGAGTTATCGCTCTATTTAATAAGGTTTCTAAATCATTAACTTCCAATGGTTTAAGTACATACACTCCACATCTTGACAATAATGGTGAAATAACCTCAAAACTTGGATTTTCTGTTGTAGCACCAATCAAAACAACTATCCCCTGCTCCACCGCACCTAACAACGAATCTTGTTGACTCTTGCTAAAACGATGAATCTCATCAATAAAAAGAATTGGTGCTGGTGTATCAAAAAATTGTTGTTTCTTAGCCTTATCAATAACATCGCGTACATCCTTAACACCACTATTAATTGCACTGAGCGTAAAAAATGCACGCTTACCACTATGAGCTATAATTTTGGCTAATGTTGTTTTACCAACTCCAGGAGGTCCCCAAAGAATTATACTCTGAATCCTCCCCGTTTCTATCATATTGCGCAATACAGCACCTTGACCAACAAGATGTTGCTGACCTATATATTCGTTCAAATTTTTTGGTCTCAATCTTTCTGCTAACGGCTGCATAGGCTAAAATAATGTTAACTTATCCGTTTTCTCTGCTGTGTAATTCGTTGAGATATTGCTCAAGAGCGTAAAGATCATCATATAGCACTTCTCGCGACTTACTTCCATTATGCGAACCCACAATTCCCGCTGCCTCAAGTTGGTCGATAAGTTTTCCCGCACGATTGTATCCAATGGAAAGTTTTCTTTGCAATAGAGATGTACTTCCTTGTTGGGTAGATACTACAATTTCGGCCGCCTCGTCAAACAATGAATCAAGTTTTGTCAAATCTACATTAGCACCTTCCTCTTCGGCTACCTCTGGTACTGGAAGTTCAAATGTTATAGGATAACCTTGCTGATTGCCAATGTAGGTAGTAATTTTTTCAATTTCTGGTGTATCAATAAACGCACATTGCAACCTAACCAAATCCGTACCTTCGGTAATTAGCATGTCGCCACGCCCCACAAGATGGTTGGCACCAGATGTGTCGAGAATTGTTCGCGAATCCATCATTGACGACACTTTAAAAGCAATACGGGTTGGGAAGTTAGCCTTTATCAAACCTGTAATAATGTTGGTTGTAGGACGCTGTGTTGCCACTATCATGTGTATACCAATGGCACGAGCAAGTTGCGCAATACGAGCTATTGGCTTTTCCACTTCTTTACCCGCCGTCATTATCAAATCGGCAAACTCGTCGATTATCACAACTATATAAGGGAGATATTTATGTCCATTGTTTGGATTTAATTTTCTTGCAATAAATTTTGCATTGTATTCTTTAATGTTCTTACATTCAGCCTCTTTCAACATTCCATAACGGTTGTCCATTTCAACGGTAAGCGAATTAAGCGTCAACACCACCTTGTCAACATCGGTAATAATGGTTTCTTCGCTTTCTGGCATTTTTGCAAGATAATGCTTTTCCAACCGCGCATAAAGCGTTAGTTCTACCTTTTTAGGGTCAACAAGTACAAATTTGCATGTTGCTGGGTGTTTTTTGTACAACAAAGAAGCAATTATAGCATTAAGACCAACCGATTTTCCTTGTCCAGTAGCACCAGCCACCAAAAGATGTGGACATTTCGCCAAGTCCATAACGTAAGATTCGTTGCTTATGTTTTTTCCAAGGGCTATGGGCAAATCATAATTGGTTTCTTGAAATTTAACCGAACTTATCAACGATCTCATCGACACCGTCTGCCGTTCCTTATTTGGAACTTCTATACCCACCGTACCACGCCCAGGCATTGGAGCAATCATACGTATGCCTATAGCTTTAAGGCTTAGCATAATATCGTCTTCAAGGCTCTTAATCTTAGAAATTTTTACACCCGGAGCTGGCGTTATCTCGTATAGCGTTACTGTAGGACCAACTGTTGCCTTTATTCGCTTTATATTAATCTTAAAATTTCGTAAAGCCTCAACAATGTTTTCTTTGTTGGCCATTAGTTCTTCGTTGGTTACGGCAATTGATTCTCCACCATAATCTTCAAGCAAATCTATTGGTGGAAGTTTATAATGCGATAACTCTTGGGTTGGGTCGTATGGAGGAAGGTTGCTAATATCTTCGGCGGTAAGATCGTGTTTTGTTTCCACTTCAAGATCAAGACCACTTTTCTGTTCTTGGTTGGCAACCACTGGCAAATTATTAGAAGAAGACACGTTCATTTCTGGTTCGTCATCGGTAAAATCCACTGTTTCTTCTTGATGCTTGGTGGTATCTTCTACGTCAAAATCCAAATCTGATGGTGTGGAATTTAAATCAACTTGTTCTCCATTGCTATTTATTGTATAATGAATATCTTCAATAGTTTGACCGCTACGTTTCTGTGATTTTTGTTCTTGTGTATCAAAATTTATGGTTTGTTGTTCTCCCTTATAGTCGCGCGATTTGAAAATTTTTTGTGATATAAAATCAAATGGCGATTTACGCTGTTTTTTTTCAGTATCTACCGTTTGGGTGTCATTGTCGCGTATGCCCTCAGTATAAAAAAACGAGTCATTATTTTTTTTACGATTGTCTTGCGTACTATATTCTATGTCTCCAGATGATTTATAAAACTTATTAGCCGAACGATAGGACGCAACCAAACTATGATTTTGACCAAACGACTTAAAAAACATTTTTACCCACTCCATTGAGTTAGGAATTTTGTACATTATATAGGCAACGGCAGAAAACAATAACAACAAAAATGTACCAACTTTTCCAAAAACCGATTCAAGCCAATTGTCAACCATATAGCCAAACACACCTCCAAGGCAAAACCACTCATCACCAAAGAAATAGGCTAATGCTATCGAAAACCAAACAACACAGACTGTCAAGGTTTTAAACACACTCAAAATATCAAAATTGGCTTTTGCAACAAGATTAAAACCTCCCATAACTGCCACAACTATAAACGCAAACGATGGCACTCCAAAAAGGTTATGAATAAAAAGTTGTGCAAGCCATGCCCCAAATTTTCCTCCCCAATTATCAACTTGAATATCTGGATCTGAAAAATAATTAAAGAATCCAAGTTCAAGGTTGCTTTGATCGGTTTTCCACGTTAATAAGTAAGATATAAAACTAAGCGTTGCCACAAATGCAAGCACAAGTAGCATAATGCCAGATATAACTTTAAATCTTTCGTCGTTTATAATACGTTTTGCCTTTTTTAAAGGCGGTTCATACTTTATAGTATTTCTTTTGGCCATTGGTTTTATTAAATTTTGCGCATGGCAAAGGTAAAACTTTTAATTTAAAAGTTAAAAAAAAGTTTACTTTATTTTTTTAACAATGCTTGTAAATCGAACATTTTGTCGCGCAATTTGGCAGCTAAAACAAAATCAAGTTTCTTGGCTGCCTTTTCCATTTCGCTCTTCGTCTTAGAAATGGCGCGTTCCAAATCTTGTTTCGACATAAACTTTTCTACTGGCTCTGCTGCCAAACATTCTTTTATAGTTTCTAATTCTTTAACATTGCTTTCCTGATCTGAAGGATTATTATTTTTACTAAGTATCAATGTGTTAGCTTTTTTAACCTGTTTTGGTGTTATGTTATGCTCTTTGTTATACTGCATCTGCACCCTACGATGTCTATTGGTTTCGTCAATGGTTGCCTTCATAGAATCGGTTATAGTGTCGGCATACATTATAACTCTACCATTAACATTGCGTGCTGCACGACCTGCCGTTTGTGTTAACGAGCGTGCTGACCTTAAAAATCCTTCCTTGTCAGCATCAAGAATAGCAACAAGTGCAACTTCTGGCAAATCAAGACCTTCTCGCAAAAGATTAACTCCAACAAGAACGTCAAAAAGTCCTTTGCGCAATCCGTCCATAATTTCAATGCGTTCGAGAGTATCAACATCAGAATGAATATATTTTGTTCTAACACCCATTTTTTCAAGATACTTTGTCAACTCTTCAGCCATACGCTTAGTAAGAGTAGTTACCAAAACTCGCTCGTCATTCTTAACCACCTCTTGAATTTCGTTTATCAAATCATCTATCTGTGTTCCCGTTGGACGCACATCAATAGGCGGATCAATAAGCCCAGTTGGACGTATCATTTGTTCTACAATAACACCACCACATTTTTCAAGTTCATAGTCGGCGGGCGTGGCACTCATATAAATTGTTTGATGTGTAAGTTGCTCAAACTCAGAAAATTTCAAAGGTCTATTATCCAATGCCGCTGGTAACCTAAAACCATATTCCACAAGATTAACTTTTCGACTTCTATCGCCACCAAACATTGCGTGAATCTGTCCAAGGGTAACATGACTTTCATCTATTATAGTAATAAAATCATCTGGAAAATAGTCCAAAAGACAGAAAGGCCTACTTCCAGGGCTACGTCCGTCAAAATAACGAGAATAATTTTCAATACCAGAACAATGTCCAAGCTCTTGCATCATTTCAAGGTCGTAATTTACTCGATCCTCAATACGTTTAGCTTCAAGATTTTTACCCTCATCTTTAAAATATTGTACTTGCAAGCCCAAATCAATACGAATATTTTTCATTGCCTCAAACATTCGCTCTTGGCTCGTCAAAAAAATGTTTGCTGGATAAATAGTAGCTTCTTCTAAAGTGTCAATCCGTTGACCATTAAGTGGGTCAAAAGTAGAAATTTCGTCTATTTCGTCGTCCCAAAAAATAATCCTATACGCATAATCGTCATACGCAACATAAACATCTACGGTATCGCCTTTTACCCTAAAAGTACCACGTCGAAATTCAATTTCGTTGCGCGAATAAAGACTATCATGTAATTTTTTAAGAAAAACGTTACGTTCTACCTTTGCACCACACTTAATATTAATAATATTAGAATGAAAATCTTCAGGATTACCTATTCCATAAAGACACGACACACTACTAACAATAATAATATCTCTACGTCCAGAAAGTAAGGCTGTTGTGGCAGAAAGACGCAATTTTTCGATGTCATCGTTTATAGAAAGGTCTTTTTCTATATAAGTGTTTGTGGTTGGAATAAATGCCTCTGGCTGATAATAATCATAGTACGACACAAAATATTCTACAGCGTTTTCAGGAAAAAAAGTTTTAAATTCCCCATAAAGCTGTGCCGCCAAAGTTTTATTATGACTAAGAACCAAAACAGGTCTATTGAGTTTGGCAATAACATTGGCAACGGTGAACGTTTTACCTGATCCAGTTACACCTTTTAATATTTGATACTGATCGTTGCGATTAACACCATCGACAAGTTGTTGAATAGCTTGTGGCTGATCGCCCATGGGAGAAAAATCGCTTACTAACTTAAAATCCATTTTATGTGTACTATTAAATTTTGCAAATGTAAAAAAAAACTATATATTTACCGAAAATTTTTAGCAACATGAAAATTAGTTATTCAGAAAAATACAGAATAAAACACAACGAAACCGATTTTAACGGAGAATTATCGCTGGCATCAACAGGTGATTTACTTTTAGATGCCGCAGGACTACACGCTCTTGACATAAAAACCGATATTAGCAACCTAAACACCCAAAATTTAACATGGGTAATTTCTGGAATGAAGTTCAAAATATTCAAAATGCCTTGCATCCACCAAGAAATAACCGTAGAAACCAAAGTATCAGCATACACAAAATTTACCACTCAAAGAGACTTCCGCATATTTGACAGCCAAGGCCAACTAATGAGCGAAATAAGTTCAGAATGGTTAATAATAGATGTCAACACACGACGACCAGTGTTTATAACCGAAATATTACCACAACTCGAACAAATATGCCAACCACAAACACCAGTAGAAAAATACAAAAGATTAAGGTTTTCGCTACTCGACAATCAAAAAATATCAACCCACAAAATATCCTACCCAGACATTGACATAAACAAACATCTATACAGCATGAATTATGTAAGGTTGGCATTATCGGTATTCGACACAAAAAAGTTTTCTAATAAAAAAATAAGCACAATGGACATAAACTTTATCTGCGAAATGCTATCTGATCAAACAGCCGAAATATATCTTAACGACCAAGAAACCACATCTCAAATAGATATAAAAGAATCACAAAGCGGGAAAAGCACTTTCAAAGCAGAAATAAATTGGATATAATTTTTTCAACACGTTAATATTTCACTTGAACAACGAATTTAACAGATAAACTTCCACTATGATTTATATTCGTTTAATTAGCTTAAAGCTTGCGTCTTTTGTTTAATATAACTATCTGTTAGACAAATTCGTTTTATTCGTTTAATTCGTTGTAAAAAAAATCAAATGAAATCGACGTGTTTTTTCAAACAAAAAAATTAATATTTTTTTTGCAAAAACAAAAAAAATTAATAAATTTGGCATTGAAAAAAAATAAAAAACACAATAAGAAAAGAAAATGGACAACGTAATAAAGGAATTTACTGACAAAGTAAGTTCTTCGGTTTACAAGCATACATTCGTAAAACTGATACTATCCAAAAGAGTTTTGGAAAATCAGGATATGAACAAAATAATTGTCAAATACGTAGAGTTAAAAGGCGAACCTAACCTATCGTTTGTTTATAAATACGACCGTAACGACATAACCAAAAATTTTAGCGTGGAGGAAGGCGTAAAACAACTCCAAGCAATGATAGGAAACAATTTTCTCGATAACGTTCTCTACACCACAAAAGAAGATGTTGAGTTAAAATACAACAACAAACACATTGGCAAAATATACTATTCAAAAAAGCCAACTTTTAGCGAAGCTGCCGATGGTAGCCACGACGAAACCAAAAAGCGTCTTCTTGATGTAAAGAAAAGTGTATATTTTAAAAGCCTTGGTGTAACAGATCAAAAAGGCGAAATTATACCAAGCATGAATGCAAAATACAAACAAGTTGAACGTTTTGTAGAAATAATAGACTCATTATCAGCAAATTTTGTTAATCAAAAACCTGTTCGGATTGCCGATGTAGGCTGTGGTAAAGGCTACCTAACATTTGCAACATACGACTATTTGCTAAATACAAAAGAACTTGACATTGATATGGTTGGCGTAGAAACCCAAGAAAACCTTGTAAAATTCTGCACCAACATTGCCCAAAAAGCACAATACAATGGCTTAAAATTTATACAAAGCAACATCAACGAATATAAACCAGAAGCACTTGACGTACTTATTGCATTGCACGCATGCGACACCGCCACCGATGATGCAATTTACCTTGGAATACAATCGGGAGCAAAAGTAATTATCGTATCGCCATGTTGCCATAAACAAATTCGTAGCCAGTTGAAAATAACAGAAAACAACGCACTATCGCCAATATTAAAATACGGAATATTGGAAGAACGGCAAGCAGAAATTATAACCGATGGATTAAGAGCATTAATCCTAAACGCAAATGGCTACAAAACAAAGGTTTTTGAATATGTAGAATACGAAAATTCTCCAAAAAACATAATCATAACCGCCGAAAAAACAACAGAGCCAAGTCAAGAAGAAAAACAAAAAATACTCGCACAGATAGAAGCTATAAAAAACAAATTCGGAATAAAATACCATTATCTCGAAAAATTAATAGAAAATCCAGCCGACCAAAGTTTTAGAATTTTAAACGCTCAATGCGAAAAAAAATAAAAAAGGTCATAAAATAACAAAGGTCGGAACATAAATTCTGACCTTTTATTATCTAAAATATTAACATAAAATGATATTGTTAGGAGTGTTTGGTGCACAAGAAATAATAGTAATAGCCATAATAGTTTTAATATTGTTTGGTGGCAAAAAAATTCCCGAACTAATGCGCGGACTTGGCAAAGGCGTTAAAGAATACAAAGACGCAGTCAACGATGTAAAAGAAACTGCCGAAAAAATAGCCAACGACGATAGCGAAAGTCAAAACAAATAATGAACTCCGACAACGGCACTTTTTGGGATCATCTTGATGTATTGCGAAGCGCACTCATAAGGTCGATTATTGTTGTTACAATTGCAAGTATAGTTGTTTTTTTGTTAAAAGACATTATTTTTGAAGACATAATTTTTGCAGCCACCAAAAGCGACTTTCCAACATTTAGAGCATTAGAACAGATAACAAAAATTCTTGGATTAAATAGCCAACTAAAAGTAGAACCTGTTAAAATAATAAACACACAATTAGCCGCACAACTTTTTATACACCTAAGTGTATCTTTTTACCTCGGCTTAACCATAAGTATTCCTTACATTACAGGCGAATTTTGGCATTTTATAAAACCAGCATTATACCAAAATGAAAAAACAACAGCCTTCAAAGCTGTTGTTTTTATGGGTATATTATTTTATATCGGTGTTTTAGTCAACTATTTCCTCATATTTCCATTATCTGTAAACTTTTTGTCCGCCTACAAAGTAATGGAATCAATCGACAATCTTATAGACATTGATTCATATATTGATACATTCGTATCAATGTCGCTATCAATGGGCATAGTGTCTGAATTACCAGCGGCAGCATATTTTCTTGCAAAAATAGAAATACTAAAATCAACTTTTTTAAAAAAATACCGTCGCCACGCCTTTGTATTAATACTAACCGCAGCCGCAATGATAACCCCAACAACCGATATTTTTACAATGCTACTTGTTGCAGCACCACTCCAACTACTCTACGAAATAAGCGTAAAAATTGTAAAAAACGTTGAAACCAAAAACAAAACATCGATTAGCCCAACAAATCAAGTGTAAACTCCGACAAAGAATGTAACTTATAATCGGCAATATCAAAAGCACTATTGTCAAAACTTTTAGGCTCTGGCACAGCCACCACAGTCATACCACCACGCTTGCCAGCCAATACTCCATTACCACTATCCTCCACTACAATACAATCTTGAGGATAAACGCCCAACCGTTCTGCAGCATGTAAAAAAACATCAGGAGCTGGTTTACCAAATTTTTCATCTTGTGCAGAATGGATAATGTCGAAACATTCTCGAATGTCAAGTTTGTCAAGCACATTATATATTTGAAAATAATTTGAAGCTGAAGCAACAGCTCTTAACACACCAGCATTCCCAAGCATCTCCAAGGTTTCCACAACACCTTGCATAGGCTTGCCAAACATAGTAACTTGGTCGAAAACAGATTGTTCAACAAGTTTTGCATATTCCTCTGCTGTACGAGTAAGAAATGGAAACAACTCTTTCCAATGCTGCATAACATGCAAACACTTAACTCCTTGCTGTGTAACACACATATCTTCTGTTAACGTAGCACCATCTTTACCAAAAATTTCAATCTCTGCCTTATGCCAAAAAGGTTCTGAGTCAATCAAAACCCCGTCCATATCAAATATAACAGCTTTTTTCATCATATATTTTTTTGCAAAAATAAAAAAACACCACATAAACACAGATTAATTTTACATTTATTTTTCACTTTGAAAACACAAAGCCGACTATTTGGACAAAAATTTGCATAGAATAAAAAATATTTTAGCAATAAAAAAAGAATACAAAAACATTATAAAAACATAAGGAAAATGAAATTGACAAAATTATTTTCAGTAGCCGCAATAATGTTGGGTATAGGCCTACAAGCAAGCGCACAAGATGTTACACACGACCCAAAAGCCAAAAAAATAATGGACGAAGTGTGCGACAAAGTACAAAGTTACAGCACATTACGAGGTGCGTTTGACTACACAATGGAAAACAAAGCAGAAAAAATAACAAACACTTATTCAGGTTATATGTTTGTAAAAGGCACAAAATACAAAATGATATTACCTGGTACAGAGATATTTAGCGATGGCACTGCCATTTGGACCTATCAAAAAGATGTTAACGAAATAACAATCAACGAGGTTAACAAAGACGAAGAATCAGCACTCAACCCCACAAAAATGTTCGACATCTACAAAAAAGGATTCAAATACAAACTCGAAGGCGAAAAACAAGTGGCTGTAAAAGTAAAGGAAAATGGAAAAACAGTAACCAAAACCAAAAACTGCTACGTTATAAATCTTTATCCAGAAAAACCGGGAGAAAAGAAATTTCACACCGTTAAAATTACCATAGTAAAAGAAACAATGCAAGTAGCCAGCGTTGTTTATATGGAAAAAAGTGGAACAAATTTTACCATTGACATCACCGAATACACACCCAATGCCACCATGGCAGATAATTTATTTACTTACGTAGAAAGTCGTTATCCCGGAGCAGAAATAAACGATATGCGATAAATATCTAATTATCAACAAATTGCATTTCATTTAACCCGTATTTATTTGAAATACAAAAGTTAAGAATAAAAAAAATAAAAAAAAACAGCGATTTATATTTCTTTTGTTTTAGAAAAATATTTATATTTGCAGTCGCAAATGAAAATGCAATTTATTGAAAATTAAATATTTTTAAAATGACAAAAGCAGACATAGTAAACGAAATTTCCAAAAAAACGGGAATTGAAAAAGTAACAGTTCAAAAAACCGTAGAAGCGTTTATGGACGCAATAAAAGACTCGCTTACGGAAAACCAAAACGTGTATCTTCGCGGATTCGGCAGTTTCATCGTAAAAACAAGAGCCAAAAAAACTGCACGCAACATCTCGAAAAACACCACGATAGTTATTCCTGAACACAGCATACCAGCGTTCAAACCATCAAAAACTTTCGTTAGCAAAGTAAAAAGCACAGTAAAATAAATTTTAATACATTAATTAATAAAACTTAAACAAAATGCCAAGCGGAAAAAAAAGAAAACGTCATAAAATGGCTACGCACAAACGTAAAAAACGTCTGCGCAAAGACAGGCATAAGAAAAAATAGTAGATTTTCTTCCTGTCAAGAAATTACAGAACCCAAAGAGGCCAATATGCCTCTTTTTGGTTTTAGGAAACATTGCATTACCCAACCGAATATACACAAATGGTTATGCAAAGTTTCCTAAAACATATTTTAATAAACCCTTAACCCTCTAAAAGCATTTAACGTGAACAACGACTTAGTAATAAATGCAACAGAGTCGGAAATAATAATTGCCTTGTTGGAAGACAAGCAGTTGGTTGAAATACACAAGGAGAAAAAAAACAAAAAATTCTCCGTAGGGGACATATATTTAGGGAAAGTAAAAAAAATAATGCCAGGGCTCAATGCCGCCTTTGTTGATGTAGGCTATGATAAAGACGCATTTCTGCATTATCAAGATCTTGGTCCTCAATTTGCAACGCTTAATAAATACGTTCAAATTTGCATAGACAACCCTAAAAACGTAAATCCCCTTTCGTCTGTAAAACTCTTGCCAGAAATTAACAAAGATGGCAAGATTACCGAGCAATTGACTTCTGGACAAAGGGTATTGGTACAAGTTAGCAAAGAACCCATATCAACAAAGGGACCAAGGCTAACATCGGAAATATCAATAGCAGGCAGAAATTTAGTACTACTACCATTTTCCGATAAAGTATCAGTATCGCAAAAAATAAAGTCGAAAGAAGAACGCGAAAGGCTAAGACAGCTGATATATTCCATCAAACCAAAAAACTTCGGCATAATAGTAAGAACCGAAGCCAAAAACCGCCGCGTAGCGGTACTCGACAGCGAAATAAAATCGCTCGTTGACAAATGGGATGCCGTAGTATCGGCATTAGCAGGCGGAGTGCCACCAAAACTTGTGGCTGGAGAAATGAATCAAGCCACTGCCATACTACGCGACACGTTGAACAACTCGTTCAACAGCGTTATAGTAAACGACGCTAATATATACCAAGAAGCAAAGTCGTTTATCGGGGACATAGCTCCCGAACAAGAAAAAATTGTAAAGCTGGACACCGACCCAATTTCGGTATTTGATAGGTATTTTAACATAGAAAAACAGATAAAGCTCCTATTCGGCAAAACCGTAACATTTAAAAATGGTGCTTATCTGATAATGGAACATACCGAAGCTCTTTTTGTTATTGATGTCAACAGCGGCAACCGCGCCAACACAGAGGATCAAGAAACCAACGCGTTGGAAGTTAACCTCGCTGCCGCCACCGAAATAGCCCGTCAACTAAGGCTTAGGGACATAGGCGGAATAATTGTAGTTGACTTCATTGACATGCACAAAAACGAAAACAAAAAGATGCTACTCGACAAAATGCGCGAGGCAATGGGCAACGACCGAACAAAACATAGCATTCTGCCACTCTCAAAATTTGGGCTTATGCAAATAACAAGGCAGAGAGTAAGACCAGAAATGAGCATGAACACGATGGAAACATGCCCCACTTGCGGCGGAACTGGCGAAATTACTTCCACAATATTGCTTGCAGACGAAATAGAAGATAACCTCAAACATATTTTGGAAGAAAACCAACTGAAAAAATTGATACTCAAAGTCAACCCAATAATTGAAGCCTACTTAACAAAAGGGTTGATGTCAATAAGAATGAAATGGATGCTGAAATATAAAGTACGGATAAATATTTTCCCCGACTCGGAATATGGCTTTATAAAATTCGATTTCTTCGACAGCGACGGAAATTCTTTGAGTTTCTAAAAAAATTTTGGCGGCAAAAACAATCAAAGTTTTCTGCCGCCTTTTTATTTTTTTTCAAAAAATAAAAAAAACACCGCCTAACAGTTTTTTAATTCCAATTTAATAACTAAATTTGTAACCTAAACCAATAATTTTTCATAGCCAAATGAAAATCGCGAAATTAGCGTTGGCGGCAACAGCCCCCGCATTGTTGGCGGCAAATTATGCCCCAATTATACAGAATAACAATTCCGAAAATTTTAACATTCGGATTATTAACAACATACAGTCTGAAATAACAACAAATTTCAGACTCAAAGACCAGTCGTATTATTCAAAAATTTTCAGCAAAAAACAGTTGAAACAACTCGCTAAAGCAGAAAAACTGCGCGATAAAGCATCAGAAGGTCTTCTTCTAAAATCAACATGGCAGAATAAAGCTGACGAACTAAAAAAAATATCGACCAACGATAAAAAAAACCTTAAAAAAATTGCAAAATATGAGGCAAAAGCCGATAAATGCGAACTTGAGGCTCTTAAAACATACGAAAAAGCAGCTGAAACATTCAAAGAAATATATACTGCAGAGTTAAAAAACAAAATTGACAACACAGATAACTCAAAAAACAAAGCCGCATCAAACTTAGCTCAATCGGCAGAAAAACTATATGCCAATGCCACAGAAATAAAGAAAAACACAAACTCAGAAAACACAATGGCAAGTTATAGAAATATATACACAAAACTCTATAATGCCATTGAATATCAAGAACTTGCATTTGGAATACTTAACAACGATGCCAACATCGACAACACAAAATATACAACTGCCGACCTTACCGAAAAACTAACAACCGACACAACCTCAACCAACATATTACACGCAAAATGTAATTACGATTTTACCACAGACAAAAATATATACCACACAAGGTACTATGAATTTGAAAACAAACTCAAAGTGAGCGATGACGATAAAAAAGTAATTACAAAAATGCTAACCGACGTATCAACAGCATCAAAATACATGAAGCAAGCTGTAGAATATGGCTGTTCGGCAGACACATTCCGTTCATACATAACCGATGCTGGAACATTAGCAGAAAAAGAATACTATGACCAAAAAGCTCAAGAAAGCGAACTAAACGAATGTTCAATGCTTGTAAGCGCAATAAATCTCGAAACAAAATCAAACAACACACTTTTTGAAATTTACCAAAAATACGTTCCCAACGTTCGCAACGACAACCAAACTGCCAAAGCATACGAAACCGAAGCTGAAAGGCTTTACAATATTTCCAAAACATACGAAACAGTAGCCGCAGGATATGCAAGCAAAGTTGAAAAATATACAACATTGTCGGAAGGTAACGAAATAAAACTCAACGCCATAATGAATATGGAAAACGCCATTGCCATATACACAGGCGACAACAAAACAACCGACAGAAAATGTTTTGTAAGTGATGCTGCCGACCGCCATAACGACATCGCAATGGACTTTATAATGGACGAATCCGACGGTTCTGAACCTATAAAAAACACAACAAAACAAACAAACAACAATAATCAACAAAACAACAATAATCAAACATCTGCAAAAACAACCGACGAAAAGGCAAAAGAAAACACGCCTTCGGATAATAAAACCACTACTCCAAAATCGCAGACACAAACAACAACCAAGCCAAGCGTTGCCCAAAACAATACAAAAAACAACACCGCAAATTCACAAAACAAAACACAAACAAACAATAATAAACCAACTACAACAGTAACTGCCACTTCAGGAAACACTTGGTATTACACGCGTGAAGATCAGAGAATAAAACCTTACACATTTCCAAAGGCAACAGTTTACGCAGTAGATATGGGCATGCAAAAAGAAATGCTCGAACCAGTTGACTTTCCAGGAATTAACAAATTTATGTGTCAAACAGTTGCAGGACAAAGCAATATGCACTACTATCTTGGCGATTTCACAAGCACCGCTGCCGCACAACAAGCATTAGCAAAAGCAAAAAATGCAGGTTACAAAAACGCCACAATAGTTACCTTTACCAACGGAAAAGGCACATATCAAACCCCAGCAAACACACCTGTAATTTCTAACGGAAATGCAATGCCACTATCAACAATTGGTCAAGACGGATACGCAGTGCAGATAGCAGCATTACCAACACTACTCAACGCTGCAACATTCAATGTCAACGAACTATATTATGATCAAAACACAAGTGGGCTATATCGCTATTACACAGGATTTTCATCTAATATCGACATAGCAAAAGCCAACTATGCAACATTACTCAACAGCGGATACGAAGACGCATTCCTTGTTAAAATAACCAACGGACAAAATAATTCAATCGTATCAACCAAAAACAATACAAACCAAAACGCAAGTATCTCAACAGGAACAATTTACAGAGTACAGATTGGCGCATTTAAAGAATCACTAAGCAAAGCCAACAAAACAGCTATTGACAAACTTAAAACATCATACACAGTACATACCTCCAAATCAGGACAATATACAGTATATACCGTTGGCGACTGCAAAACTCGCGCACAAGCCGAAAAAATACAAAAAGATTTGGTAAATCGCGGATTCAAAGAATCTTATATTGTTACTTTCATTAACGGAGTAAAACAATAAAAACCAGTGCGGGGGCTACCAACAAAAGGGTTGCCCTGCACTAAAAAAAAATAACTTATGACTCTCTTTATCATAGTAGGAATAGGAGTTTTGGTATTGCTTGCCGCTGCATATTTTTTTATAGCCACAAGCAACAACGATCCATACATAAAATTTTTTAAATCAATGGGCATTAACACAAAGCCCAACAACATTGCATACCAACGGTTTACAAAACTCGAGGATGACAAAAAAACTGCAGTAGAAAATCTCATTCGCATGGCCTACTCTCGCAACATTTACATAGACCTTGACGAAGCAATGACTGCCGCAACAAAATCGATAAATTACAAAAAATTATTGGATAGCCTGCAAATAATACTCAATGTAGATCCAGATTTTACATTTTCACAGATGGTTTCGGTGGCCAAATCGGGATACGACATGGAAAAATTTGCAAGATCGTGGGCCGACCAAGTAAACGCAGGACTTGACATAAATTTTAGAACTGCACTTAGCCAAATACAAAAAGGCGGCTCATTTGAAAGGTTAGTAAGCGTATCGCTAATGGCAAAACGTTCGGGATTGGAAATAAAAGAAGAACGATTTATAGAAGAAGGATTCAACAACGAAGCCATAAGAATAATAGTTTACGCACTAATACGTTCAAAAAATGCGTGCATCTACATGTCGGACGAAGACAGCGCAAAAATAGACAAATCAAACATCACAGAATATTGGGACACCTTTAAAATAACACCTCGCCTACTAAAAGACCTCTATCTCGCAGGAAAAGATGTAACGCGATTTACCAACGCCATGATACGCGCTCACGATGCTGGAGTAAGGCTAAATTTTGCAATGGTGGACATATTCTCAATCTCAGACGACGATTTTGAAACTATGGTAGCCAACCTTATAAAAATATCAGGAAAAGGATTGGCAATAGACCAAGAAGACCTAATCCGTCAAAACATAAGCGGCAACAACATCACCAAACTTGTAACAGCTCTTATAAAAGCCAACGAAAACGGACTCAACCTCGATTTCAGCGAAATTATGAAATACTATGTTCAAACGGGAGCCGATGTGGTTGGTTTTGTTGAAGCATTACAAATATCGCAAAAAGAAAACCTTGGCTACGACAAAACTGCACTGATAGAAAAATCCAAAAACAGTTGCAACATAAAAGAATTAGTACAAGCAGTATTAATTGCTAAAACTCACACCGAACTCAACATTGATAGACTTTCGATAGAACAGCATTACGCAAAAACAGGTAAAGTACTCAACATCATCAACATAGTAAACACTGCCCGCAGCCAAAACCTTGGGTTAGACTTTAAATTGGCATGTCAAATAGAATTATCGGAAAAATACACACTACAAACCGCGTTAGATTGGGCTTTAAACCCACAAGTAGTAGAAGTATCACCATCGCTTACAATAGTAACAAAATCGGGTGTACAAGTAACGCCAAAAATAAATATAACTGTTAGAGGAAAAATGCCGCTAATTTTCAAAGGCTACGGATTCGACATATTATTCAAAAGAATAAACGAAGCGGCAGCATCAGAAATAGCATTGGCAGAAGACCACGAAGATGTGTTGAAAACTATGTCGGAAATATCACACAACATACTAAAAAAAATCAACGCAGAAGAACTTAAAAAAGAAATAAAAACAGGAACTAACCGCGCCACAGAAGACCAACTTAACGAATATTGCGCATACCAATTATTAGACGTTAATCTTTACGACATAGAAATAGGCAAAAACGTTAAAGCCGAACTCGAACTGCGCCAAGCCGAGATAGAAAGCCAAATACAAAAAATTAAAGCCGAATCAGACTTGGTAAAAGCCGAAGCCGATTTAAGGATAGCAATGGTGGAACAATATAAAACAGGACAAAAACCAAACTTCAACGAGTTACATAAAGACAACCTATTGAAAGAAAAACCAAAGGAAATAGGAACAAACTACCACAAAACAAACACAAAATGAAAAAATTTATCTACATTTTTTATATAATAATTAGCATCTTGGCATTTTCGGCATGCGAAGAAGAACAATTATACACCGAAAGTTTCGACCAAGAAGAAATGCTAAACGACGACGGTTTAAACGACAACACAACAGAATCTGGAAACTTAAATTTTTGGGATGGTTTTTTGGTAATAGTAACAACATTAGCCATAGCTGGAATAATATTAGCATTTTTTATAATCTTTGTGCCACTAAAATTATGGTTTCAGGCTGTACTTTCTGATGTTAGACCCGGTTGGTGGCAACTTATAATGATGAAAATGAGGGGCGTGCCACAAGCCAAAATAATAAACCTTATGATTAGGGCGCGAAACTCAAACTATATACCAGCACTAAAAGGCAAAAATGCACCCAAGATGTTCACTTCCGACTGGTTTGACCGCTATAAAAAACACCACGAGTTGGCTCGATTACTTACTAACTACTACTTAGCCAAAGTGGATGTTGATGTGGTAATCGACACCTTGATTCGTGCAATAAGTGCAAAACAAAAAATAGAACTCGATGACCTTGCAAAAAAATACCTTTCAAAAATAGACATAGCAGCAGTTGTACACGCAATGATTATGGCAAAAAATGCCAAAATAAAAGAAGAAATTTCAATTGACGACCTATCAGAATACTATCTGTCTGGCGTAAATGTAATAGACCTCGTAAAAGCAAAAATCATAGCTGACAACTCTGGTCTTGACAAAACAATAACCTTTGACGAACTAAAGTCGCACTACCTTGCTGGCGGAAACCTCGAAAAAACTATAGAAGCATACATTGCCGCCAAAAAAGCAGGTTTACCAGACTTTGAGTTTTCTGACATTGCAGCCATCGACTTATCTAACATCGATGTACTTGATGCAATAAAAACTGCAATATCGCCACACGTTGTAGAAACCGACGGCGTAAGAGGTGTGGCTCGCGACGGCGTAGAAATAACAATGAAAGTAAAAGTTACATTACGCTCCCACATCAAAAACATAATAGGTGGTGTAAGCGACGAAACAATACTCGCCCGTGTCAACGAAGGATTGGCAACAGAAATTGGTCTTGCAGAAAACCATTACGACATACTACAAAACCCATACGCCGTAGCCGATAGAGTAGAAAATCGCAACCTCAACACAAGTTCTGCATACGAAATACTCTCTGTGGACGTTTCAGACATAAAAGTTGGCGACGATGTTGGCGCAGCTTTAAAATCTATACGCGCAAAAGCATCGGCAGAAGAGGCAAAAGCAGACTTAATTATAGCACAAGAAAAAGTTCAAAAAGCAATGGCAGCCGCATTTTTTGACGGAAAAATAACCGTAGAAACATACAACAAAATTAAAAACATGGAGGCTGACACAGAAATGCGTAAAAGTTTTACAAACACAGAACAAAACGAAAACCAAACTGAAGAATAAAAACTATTTTTCAAATAATAAATATTTACTAATTTCGCAGAAAAAATTTTACAAAAATGAATTTTATACTGCTCAGTTATCCCACAATAAGCGATGCCTTAGCCGACCTTATTGGCATATACATACCGTTACCAATACAAACATACGGTTTTTTTGTAGCCTTGGCTTTTGTTACAGCTGGAATTATAATAACTCACGAATACAAAATAAGAGAAAAAGCAGGTCTAATGCCACCAATCTACAAAGTGGAAGAAATTGGCAAACCTGCAACCAAAAGCGAACTTATATGGACATTTGTAATAGCATTTTTAATAGGATTTAAGTTAATAGACATAATAAAAAATTACAACGAATTTGCATCAAACCCACAACAACTTCTACTTTCGCCACGTGGTAGTTTGTGGGGCGGATTATTAATTGGAATAGCCGCAACAGCATACAATTGGTATGACAAAAACAAACAAAAACTTCCCAAACCAAAAACCGTTATTGTAAAAGCAATGCCACACCAATTTACAGGAAACCTTATGGTTTTGGTTGGAATAACAGGTCTTTTTGGGGCAAAAATATTTCACAACCTCGAAAATTTCGATCGATTTTTAGCCGACCCAATAGGAGAACTATTTTCATTTAGTGGACTTACATTTTTTGGCGGACTAATAGTCGGAGGTGTTGCAGGAAATATCTATCTCAAAAAAAACAACATAAACATTTATCATACAATAGACTCATCCTCGCCTGCCATTGCTGCTGGATATGCCGTTGGACGTATAGGATGTGCGGTTTCTGGAGACGGTTGTTGGGGAATACCTAACCCCTCTCCCGCCCCATCATTTATCCCTAATTGGCTTTGGAGCTACAACTATCCTCACAATGTTGTTAACGACGGAATAAAAATTGCTGATTGTGCAGGGCAACATTGCAGAGTATTACCAGAAGGAGTTTTTCCAACATCAATTTACGAAACTCTAATGATGGCAACAATTTTCGTAATTTTAATAATACTCCGCAAAAAAATCAACTTTCATATAAAGTTTCCCGGCATGTTATTCGGCATATACCTTGCACTCCAAGGCATCGAACGCATGACAATAGAACAAATACGCGTTAACAACAAATTTAACCTATTGGGATTACAAGTTACTCAAGCAGAAATTATTGCTACATTATTGATAATTAGCGGATTAACAATAATATATCTAACATACAAATTCAACGATAAAATAAAAGAAAAATGCAAACCCGTTGAAAAAATTCCAAACATAAAAGCAGACATTATAACCAAAGAATAAAACATGAATAACCAATTAAACTATAAAAAATTAACAGAAGAAGTAGAAAAAATAGCCATAGCCGCAGGAAAATACATTCGCAACGAACGCACAAATTTCGACACTGGCAAAGTAGAACAAAAAGGTAATCACGATTTTGTATCATACGTTGATAAAACATCTGAAAAACAAATAGTTACCGAATTAGAAAAACTTTTGCCACAAGCAGGATTTATAGCCGAAGAAGGTACTCGCCAAAACCGTGGAGAAATCTACAATTGGATAATTGACCCACTCGACGGAACAACCAACTTTATACACGGAATATATCCTTTTGCAGTAAGCATTGCACTAATGGAAAACAACGAAATAGTATCTGGTGTAGTTTATGAAATAGGCTTAGATGAATGTTTTTCTGCATCAAAAAAAGGCGGAGCATTCCTCAACGGCAAACAAATAAAAGTATCCGACAAATCAAAACTTGACAATTGCCTTATTGCAACGGGTTTTCCATATTCAAACTACAGCAAACTTGATAAATATATGACTTCGCTAAGCCGTTTAATGGTAGAAAGCCACGGCATACGTCGCATAGGCTCGGCAGCCACCGACTTGGTTTACACTGCTTGCGGACGTTTCGATGCGTTTTACGAATATGGTTTAAGCCCTTGGGATGTTGCCGCAGGTGTAATAATTGTAAAAGAAGCTGGTGGAAAAATATCTGATTTTCAAGGCAATGACAATTATATATTTGGAAAAGAAATAGTTGCTGCTAACAATTTGGTTTTCGACGAATTTAGCAACCTTATAAAAAATTGTCTTAACTAAAAATGAAAACCTCGGTTGTAATATTAAACTATAATGGCGAACAATTTTTGCAAAAATATCTACCAAGCATAATAGAATTTTCGCAAAATTCAACCACAGAAATAGTTGTAGCCGACAACAAATCAACCGATAATTCCTTGGAAGTTTTAAAAACACAATTTCCAAATATCAAAACCATAGAACTCGATTGCAACTATGGTTTTGCAGAAGGATACAACAGAGCATTACAAAAACTTGATAGTCAATATTTTGTGCTTTGCAACAGCGATGTTTTGCTAAAAAGCGATGCTGTATCACCACTAATAAAAATACTTGAAAACGATAGCCAAACAGCCGTAGTTATGCCCAAAATAAAATCCATGACAACTCCCAAAAACTTTGAATATGCGGGGGCTGCAGGAGGTTTTATAGACATGTTTGGATACCCATTTTGCCGCGGAAGAATATTAACCAACATAGAACAAGACAACGGACAATACAACAAAAATTGCGAAATTTTTTGGGCGAGTGGCGCATTTATGGCTGTTAGGGCAGATATTTTCAAAAAATACGGCGGTTTTGATGCCAATTTCTTCGCTCACATGGAAGAAATTGATTTTTGTTGGCGAATAAAAAATATTGGTTACAAAATTGTATATTGTGCCGATGCTGAAGTTTTTCACCTCGGCGGCGGAACATTAAACCAAGGCAATCCTCAGAAACTATTTTTAAACTATCGCAACAGCCTTAAAATGTTGTTCAAAAATCTATCAAACAAAAAGTTATTTCCAATATTGTTTATTAGAATGACACTTGACGGTTTTTCGGCTGTGGTATATCTTTTGCAACTGAAATTTAAATACTTTTGGGCAGTAGTAAAGGCACACATAGCATTATATGCAAACTTAAAAACACTTTTTAAACAACGTAAAGAACTTAAAAAACTTATAAAAAATTATAATCACAAAGAAATTTTAAACGGCAGCATAATTTTTAAATGCTTAATTAAAAAGCAAACAGAATATTCAAAACTAAAACAATGAGCGACAAAGTAATAATAATTCCAACATACAACGAAAAGGAAAACATCGAAAGCATCACACGCACAATATTTTCGCTGCCAGAGGATTTTGAACTACTGATAATCGACGATAATTCGCCAGATGGAACGGCCGATATTGTGGAAAATTTGATGAAAGAGTTTCCTGACAAACTTCACATAGTAAAACGTAGCGGAAAACTTGGTTTAGGTACGGCATACATCACTGGGTTTAAATGGGCATTGGAACGAAAATACGATTACATTTTTGAAATGGATGCCGATTTTTCTCACCCACCAGAAAAACTACTTGACTTATACCATGCTTGCAACCAAGAAGGCGCAGATATGGCGATAGGAAGCAGATACATTTCGGGTGTTAACGTTGTTAATTGGCCTATGGGACGTGTTTTAATGAGTTATTACGGTTCGCTATATGTGCGCATAGTAACAGGAATGAAAATTATGGACACAACGGCTGGATTTAAATGTTATACCCGTAAAGTGTTGGAATCAATTGATTTAGATAATATAAAAATGAAAGGATATGGATTTCAGATAGAAATGAAATTTACCGTTTGGAAAAAGAAATTTAAAATAAAAGAAGTACCAATAATATTTACCGACCGTAAACAAGGCACGTCAAAAATGAGTACAAACATTTTCGGAGAAGCTGTATGGGGCGTTTTAAAAATGAAAATCCTAAGTTGGTTTAAAAAATATTAAAAAAATTTGCTTATATACAAAAAAACCTTCCAAAAAGTTGGAAGGTTTTTTTTGTATATTTATTTCAAATATTATTCGCGGTTAGAATCCAAACGGTTCATTTCCAACTTAGAAGTTTCACCAGATTGAAGAACCAATTGATCGTCGGTAATGCTACCTACAGTCCAAGGCATAAAGAATGTTTTACCTTGAGCTTCAACTTCAAATTCAATGGTGTTATCGTCTTTCAAACGCCAAGATTTGAAAGCAGTGTTTTGACCTTTACCAACATTTTTACATTTACCACGTTTACGAAGTTCAAATGTAATTTCGCTGTTGTCTTTACCAGTACCCCATTTACCAAGAAGTTTTTTGTAATTTTGCGACAATTTTACAGATTTTTCGTTGTCTGTAGCAGCTTTGTGGCTTCCGTCTTCAGCATCAACGTATTTAACTGTAATAGGCGAACCTTCGATAAGTTCTTCACCTGCGTTAGGAATAAGAACCACGATTGTTTCTCCAGCTGCATTTTTAATTGTAACGTTGTTGTTGTCGATAGATTCAATCCAACCGAAAAATTCGTTTGCCGATGCAAGAGCTGTTTCTTCTGGATCAGCAGTAGAAGCTGTTGATGCGTTACCAGTGTTAGTGCTTGCTGCTGCATTGTTATCAGCTGTAGCAACTGTTACTACTGAATCTTTGTCAGAACCATTGTTAGCGTTCTTGTTTCCGCTGCAAGATGCAAGCATAAAAGCGGCAATCACTGCCGATGACATTAAATAAGTAACCTTTTTCATAATAACTTAATGTTGTTTAAATTTTTTACACCGCAAATTTACAAATACTTTTTAATAAACAAATTTTTTATTCTATTAATTTTTTTTAACATTTTCTAACAATATGTTAATTTACATAATATCAAGCATTTAATAAATGTAAAATTAACTTTTGAAACTAAAAAATTAACATAAATAACAAAAAAAGGCATATTACAACAAAAAAATCCTCCCATATTTGGAAGGATTTTTTTTATAAATAAGATAAAATTGTTATCCCAAGAAAGAAATTAATATACCAGCAGCCACTGCCGAACCAATTACACCTGAAATGTTAGAACTCATACAATAGTTTAAAACATGGTTTTTTGGGTCGTATTTAGTAGCAATCTCATTGCAAACACGGCTTGCCATTGGCACTGCACTCAACCCTGTTGCACCAATAAGCGGATTGATTTTCTTTTTTGAAAACAAATTAAAGAGTTTAACAAGCATTATACCGCTTGCAATTGACAATGCAAAGGCAAAAAATCCACCAACTACAATGCCAAGTGTCTTCAAGTTAAGAAACGCCTCAACTGTCATTGTTGCTCCTACCGAAAGACCAAGAAAAATGGTGGCGGTATTCATTATGCCATTAGACGCAGCTTCAAAAAGTCGCGATGTAGAATTTCCTACCTCCTTGATAAGATTTCCAAACATTAGCATACCCACCAACGGTACAGCCGAAGGTACTATTATTGCCACAACGGTTGTTACAGCAATAGGAAACAAGATTTTTAGAACACGCATATTCTTAAACTCTTGTGAACTTGGATAAAGTTTATCTTGCTCTTTCATGTTAATCTTAAGCTCCTTTTCGCTACAAGTAAGCTTAACAACCAATGGAATAATAATCGGTACAAGCGACATATAAGAATAAGCTGCTATTGCAATAGGTCCTAAAAGATCTGGCGCAAGTTTAATGGTTGTAAAGATAGCCGTAGGACCATCAGCACCGCCAATTATAGCCAAAGAACCAGCCTCTTTCAATGAAAATCCTGATGCAACTGCAATGAGTAGAACTGCAAAAATACCAAACTGAGCAGCAGCACCAAAAATTGAAAGACGTAAGTTTCTCAACATAGGACCAAAATCAGTTAGCGCACCTACACCCATAAAAATAATTGGTGGTATAAATCCCGTTTTTATGAGCATATAGTATATAAAATTCATTATACCCATTTCATGTGCAATGTCGTGTAAAGGCATCTCCCAAACATTGCGCATTGTTCCATTAGGCAATTTTACCATACCCTGGCCATCGGCTGCTATAACGCCCATCTCACCACCTGGAAAATTGGCTATCAAAACACCAAAAGCAATTGGAATAAGCAATAATGGCTCGTAATTTTTCTTTATTCCAAGATAAAGCAATACAAAGGCGAGCAGATACATTATCAAAAATCGCGGATCATCAGCAATGTTGCTGATGGCCGTCATATCATAAACTTTTTCTAAAACTTCTCCCATAATATACTACGCCTTTTTAATTTTCATTAAAACGTCATCTTCCGAAACGGCAGTACCGCTTTGCAAAGCAATCTGAGTAACAACACCGTCAAACTCGGCAGCAATGGCATTGAATGTTTTCATTGCTTCAATGTAGCATACAGTTTGACCTTTTTTAACCGCGTCACCAACCTTAACAGCCACATCTCCAGCATTTTTAACAAGGTAGAACTTGCCTTCGAGTGGAGCAATAAGGTCTTCTCCTTCGCCAGGAGCGGCTAATGCTGCGGCAGGAGCTGCACCTTGTACTGCTTTTGTTCCATCGTTAGCTCCTATTGTAACGGCATATTTAACACCATTGACATCAACAGTTACAGTTTGCGGGAATGACATAGAACCGCCACCTTTTCCTGCCTTTTCTGCTTTACGCTTTGCAAGATCGGCTTCAAAGTCTTTCTTAACTTGTCCCGACTTGTATAGACGATATTGCTGTGGGTGCATTGCAAGTTCAAAAAGTTCTTCGTCATCTTCTCCAAACTCCCAACCGTTATCTTGCATTTCTTTACGGAAAATATCAAGTTGGTCTGGATAAGAATCTTGTGGATTGCCAGTGAAAAATTCTAATCCTTTTTCTTTTGCCATTTCTTTGAGTTCTGGTGCTACCTCACCCGGCAACTTACCAGATTTTCCAAGCAACATATTCCAAATATCGTCGGCAATCATACTCCAACGTTCTTTACCTTTTTCCATCTGCATAACGTTCATCAACGCCATGTTTTTTACATATTGGCTAAAAGGCGTAACAAGTGGTGGATAACCCATCTTTGGCCATACATAAGTTACTTCGTTGAAAAGTTTTATCATCAACTCGTCTTGTGTGAGTTTGGGTTGATTGTGTTTTTCTTTGTATTTATTAATCGACTCAAGGTTTGATTCCAAGTCGGTCATAAGCGAACCCATCATACCACCTGGCAAACCGGGAGCAATTAGCAAAGAGTTCATAAATCTATTGCGCTGTGGAATATAATAACCAAGAAAATCGTCCATCATCTCTTGAATAAGCGCACGAACTTCCATGTAAGCCGACATGTTGATTTCTTTTACATCAAAACCAGCATCTTTAAGCATCGGTTGAACAGCTAAAATATCGGCATGACCTGTTCCCCAGCTCAATGGCTCCATACCAACGTCAACATAATCGCAACCAGCTTTGCAAACTTCCAATATAGAAGCCATAGAAAAACCAGGACCTGCATGTGAGTGATATTCAATAACAATGTCTTTTTTGTAATCTTTGATTGCTTTTACAATTTTTCCCAATTTTACAGGACGTCCTATACCGGCCATATCTTTTATACAAATTTCATCAGCACCAGCATCAATAAGTGTCTTGGCCAATTGTGTATAATATTCAACAGTGTGAACAGGCGATTCTGTAATACACAGACAACATTGCGAAATCATGTGTGTTCCATCAGGACGAGTTGCCTCATGAGCATAACCTATTGACGGAATGATGTTGCGAGTATCGTTAAGTCCGCAGAATGTTCTTGCTATGTCGGTACCTTGCAGATATTTTACTTTGTAAAACAATTTGCGAACATCTACTGGGCAAGGATTCATTCTTATTCCGTTAAGAGCACGATCCAACATGTGGGTTTGTATTCCTGCTTCATGGAAAGGCTTTGTCCACTGCCTTACTGCTTTGTTGGGGTTTTCACCATAAAGTAAATTTACTTGCTCAAATCCACCACCGTTGGTTTCTACACGGTCGAAACATCCCATTTTTATAATTGCAGGTGCAACTTTAACAAGTTGGTCAACCCTCGGTTGGTATTTACCCGACGATTGCCATAAATCTCTGAACACCAATGAAAATTTTACTTGTCTGCTCATTTTTTATGAATATATGTTTTTTTATTCTGTTTTTTGATTTTTAAATTCTTTCTATTTTTTCTACGCAACCTTTGCCTCCTGTTATCTGCTGAACAGCTTTTTCTATTGCTTGTTGAACATCGGCAGAAACAAGAGCTGGCTGTGGAGTAACTTCTTTTTTAGGTTTTTCTTCTTCTGGAATAAAGGAGTTAACAAAATTAATCAACAATTTTCCAAGACCTATTATTATCAATAGTACACAGAAAACTGTTGTTACGCCCACTCCCATAACCTTTAAGGCGGTAACAATAATACTTTCTTCCATTTTATATGTTTGCTTTTAAAATATTAGTTTTCAAATGTTTGTAACAATTTTAGTATAAACATAGATTTACAACGCCCAAAATTAAAAAAAATAAAATTAAACAAAAATTTATTTTCCAATCTTTTAGCAAAATTAGTTATATCACGCATAAATTACGACTAATTTATATTTTGACACGATTGTATTATTTGAACGAGCGGACACACAAGTTAGCCCATACGTGTCCGCCCGTTCAAATAATACTGATGTTGTAGTATTAACGTAAATATAAATTAATCCTTAAAATAATCAATTGCTTCTTTAAGATTTTCGGCTTGATTGGCAAGGTCGTTGGCACTTTGAGCAAGCATTTCTGACGATGAAGCGTTGATTTTTACAGTGCCGTTAAGTTTTTGAATTATAGTATTTACCTGAACCGCACCTGCACTCTGCTCAAGACTTGCATTGGCAATTTCGTTTACAAGTGTTCTGGTATTTTCTATTTTTGGAATAGTCTGTTGCATTACTCTGTTGGCTTCTTCTGAGAGTGTAAGTCCTTTTTGCGACATTTCTATAATTCCATCTGCTGCAGTTTTAGATTTCTCCGCAAGCGAGCGAACTTCCTTTGCCACAACAGCAAATCCCTTTCCAGCCTCTCCTGCTCGAGCAGCTTCTACGGCAGCATTCAAAGCGAGAATATTGGTTTGAAAAGCTATTTCATTTATTATTGAAATGGCTTCTGAAATATTTTTGTTGTTGTCAAGTAAGTTGTTGATATTTACAACTACCTCATTAAATTTGTCGCAAGCATCCTGCGATACTTCGTTGGTTTTACGGGCATTATAGGTGTTTTGTTCTATGTTGCTTGTCATCTGCTCCATAGTGGCAGAAAGGTCTTCTATATTGTCAGACTGCGACATTGAACCCTTCATCACTTGATGCGATGTGGCATTTACCTGTGAAGAATTGGCTGCAAGGCTCTCCGAACCTGATTTTATTACATCAACTATTTTTGTTAGTTTGTCGCCCATCTCACGAATGTTGTCGCACATTAAACCAATTTCATCGTTGGAACTAAACGTTATAACATTTTTAAGATTACCATCGGCAATACTTTGCACTGCGTTAGAAAGTTCTTCTAATGGTTTTACAAGAACTTTTCTTAATAGCATAACAACAGATATTGTCAATATAATAACTATTATAACAAGAAATAAAAGCATTACCTTTAAATTACTATTGGCTAAGCTTCTAAACTCCTTGTCTGGAATACAACCTATAACAAACCAACCATTAGAACCATCTATTTTATGGCTCATTACATACATCATGTTACCTGTGCTTACCTCTTTGGCATAACCACTACATGGACTACCATTCAAAACAGCCTCGCCAATTACCTCCAAACCTGGATAAACTTTAGCACCATCGGTTATGATATTAAACTTCATCTCCAAATCTGGATAAGTAGTACCAATAACAACAGCCTTTTCGTCAACTATATACGACACTCCATTATTGCCAAAATTACAATCTTTTACAATTTCGCTTAGATTTTTAAGTTCTACATTACCACACAACATGCCAACTATTTGCCCATTGTTTTTTATTGGAGTTGCCATAGTGTATTTTTTCATACCTGTAGATTTTGATATGTCAGGACTGGTCATAGCAAAATCTTTGTGATTTTGAAATATATCAATAAAATACTGACGTTCATTTAGTTTTTGAGTTTGAAATCCTTTGTCTGCAATATAATATTTACCATCGGGAAAAACAACAAATAGCATACTATAAAGCCCTGACGCATTAGCTGCAAAAAAACTAAGCCTTTCGTCAAACTCATTTTCATCCATATTTTCAAAAGAAATATCAGAAGCCATCCATTGCAACTCTTTGCGTTGAGCAAAAAGTTTTGCTATAACTTCGTTGGCCGACTTACGGATGAGTTCTTCAATACTACTCTCAAAGTATGCCTTCTGATTTTTGAAAGAAATTTGGTAACTTACATAAGTTAAGATTAACAATGTTATTGTCACCAACGGTATAATAAGACGCAAAATCTTACGCTGCAATGATATTCTTTTCATCTATTTAGGTCTAATAGTTTAATTAAAATACACTTATACAAAGTATATTATTTGTGTTTCGTTACTCTGTAATACAAATAACATGCCTTTTGATGTAACTTTAAATTAAAGTTACGCCAAAATTAAAAATATATAAATTAAATCCCAAACAAACTTACAGATTTTTTTGTTATTTTCCCAAACACAAAATTGCCACACCAATCAAAACTCCACACAAAATCAACGCCTTACGACGAATGTTTTTTTCATGAAAAAGCATAGCTCCCGCTGCAAAAGATATTACTACATTGCTACGACGTATCAACGACACAACGCTTATCATCGCGCCATCTTGACTTAACCCATAAAAATAAAGAAAATCGGCAACTGCCAACAATATTCCTATCATCGGAATTGTTAATTTAAACACAAACTTATCTGTTTTTTCTCTATTTGGATACCAAACAACGGCTGCAAGAACGGCTGCCATTATAAATTGATAAAAAGAAAACCACGATTGCATTTCCATTCTATTGAGGGCAAGGCTACGTAGCAGAAACTTATCGTAAAGCGCACTGCCTGCACCTACAAGCGTTCCAAGAAATAGAAAAAATACAAACTTATTGTGTGTAAAACTTATTCCTTCTCCCTTGCCTGCTCGCGCATATAAAAAAAGACAAGCTATTATTATTGCGGCTCCAATCCATTGCCAAACATTTAACCGCTCACCAAGCAATACAACAGCACCTAACAACGTCCATGCGGGGGCAGAACTCCGTACGGGACCTACAATAGATATAGGCAAATGTTTCATTGCAAAAAAATTACAAAGCCACGAAACCTGCACTATAACCGCTTTTAAAAATATATAAAACTGGTGATTACTACTTGTTGACGGTACATAAAAAGGTGTTCCTTCAAATTTTTCTGGAAACAACATAAAAGGTAAAAATACTAACATCGATGCTGCACTCGACAATAGCATCACCGCAAGAACCGCGTTGTTTTTTAACGAATATTTTTTACATACATCGTAAAAACCTAAAAAAACTGCCGAAAGAATTACTATTGGTATCCACATTTTTTCTTAAAATTGCGGCGCAAAAGTATAAAAAAAAGCCGTATTGATTTGATAAACATCAAAAAAATACGACTTTTTTTTATGGAGAAACTCAATTTATTTAAGTTTCGCAAGTAATATCTTTAACTCGGAAAATACAGACCTGAAGAATGATTTCCGTGCAATAACACTTGGAAAACAAATTTATTTTGAACTTGACGACGAATTTGGTAAATAGATATAACCTTTAACCGTTATAGTGCCAAACACTTTGCTCATAGTACTTGACAATTGCAAAGCTCCTTTTTCTCCAGACGAAGTTTCGTAAATAATTACGTCGCCATTTGAAAAATTGCTAATTCCATAACCTAAATTTTTGTTATCATATACATAATCTGTTGATACAGACATATTTGCAAGAGTTTCTATATCGGCATAATAACTTATTGAATTAGAAACTTTTTTTATCTTTGTATAACGACTTGGTGCTGTATAACTTATGCTATTATATGATCTTATTTGCGAAATTATAGAAGCGTTTGGAGATGCAGCAATGTTATGATATGTATCACTTTGATACATAAAAACAATGTCGGCATCTGACGATGATAATGCTACAGAACTTCCCGAAGATGCAGAAAATGCGCTTTTTAAATTAGCATTACTAAGGTTTGAATTATAAGTTAAAGTTGTGTTGACAGTTTTTATGCTTCCTGATACGCCATCTTCTTCTGTACCACTGCCATTGCTACCACCGCCATCGATGTTAAGGGTGTCTTCAGGATCACATGATGTTAGGCCCGATACTATAAAAAAAGACGAACTCAACATAAACATAAACGATAATAATACACCGAATTTTTTCATGGTTTTTAAGTTTTCAATTAATTATAAGTTTGGTTTCATTATTTATAAACGCAAATTTATAAATTTTGTTGTATTTTTAACTATTTGTTGCGTTTTATTTTGTGTTATGAATTTTTTATATGCGAAAAAATATCTAAAATTTTTTTCACCTGCGGTGTTATAAGACTTTTATCATCGTTTAAAATTTTATACTTACAAAATTTTTCCATAACAACTTCCTGTAATTGATTGTTAATTCTACTTTCCACCTGAAATGGAGTAAGTCCGTCGCGCAATACTACTCGTTTTATTCGCAAACTTTCTGGCGCAGAAACCATTACACTAAAATCTACAAAATTATAAAAACCACTCTCTATAAGAATTGCGCTTTCTATGGCAACAAAACTTTTGTTAGCATTTTTGTTGCAAAAATTATCAAAACTCAGTTTTACCAATGGATGAATTATTTGGTTGAGTTGCAACAACTTATCTTTATCTTCAAACACTTGTGCTGCCACAGATTTGCGATTTAGTTTGCCATCAACATAAATATCATTGCCAAAAAGTTTTTTTATAGACTCCACTGCTATTGGGTTACAATCAGAAATTATCTTTCCTTCTGTGTCTGCCGTAAAAACTGGTACATCATAAAAATTAAAAACTTTTGCAACAGTAGATTTACCACTGCCTATACCACCTGTTATTCCAATTATTTTCATTTTTTTTCTGCAAAAATTTCTATAGGACTATCATTAAAACTACTATTCTGCTCTATAAGATATTCAACTCCTTCTGGCTTTATCTTAATGTCCGAAAGCCCTAAATCTGGTTTTCTCAAAAGCTTAACTGGCAGAATATTAGGTTTTACCGATTGACCAACCAAATCTTTATAGTCAACCAATACAGAAAACATATCCGAAGCAGCACGTCCATAGTTTTTCCAACCTACATTGAAAGAAACGGTAACTGTTGGCGGAAAAATCCTCATCGTAACACTATCGGGTACATTTACCTGTCGCACAGATAGTTCCACGATTTGTTCGGTAAATTTTTCAACCTCGATATTCAAATCTGTGTAAACATTACTACACACAATACCTTCGGGTGTATTAAGTTTTAGTTTTCGTGTAATGTTTTCTTGTAAATCCTTAATTTTTAAAAATTCTGTCTTTATCTCGTTAATTGTGTCAACTATCTTAATATTGCCAAGTATATCCACACTATCGGGATAAACAGAAATAGGTTTTGCATTTCTAAATTGTTGATAATAAGATATTTCAGCATCTAATACAACTGGTACTTTTTTTAATATAGATTGTCCAAATTCTAAACAAATGGTATCGGGATTAATATCAACATACTTAAAATGTAGCGGCAATTGGTTTTCTATTTGCGATTTAATAGCATCAGCCACAATAAGTTTAATAGTAGAATCAGCCCCCGACTCCCAAGCCGACGATTCTATCTTAGACAAATCAATGCGTAATGGCGGCATCTTTCCATGAAGGCCAACCAAATACGCTCCAAGTGCTGTTACAGTAATTTTTACATTAGAGGTTGAAGATTGTCGTAAAACAAGCTTGTCTTTTGGAAAATTAAAATATTCCACATCGTAGTCAAGTTGTGCTGTAATAGTAGAACCTGTTTTGTTAATAAACCAAAAAATTGCCGATATAACTACAAAAACCATATATACAATAAGTTTTCGGTTAATCTTAAACCTTCCCTTAAGATACAAAACCCGTATAATTCGGCAAAATCTTTTTATACTTACTGACATTTTTAACGGTATTTTTGTAAATAATTATTTGCTTGAAAATGTTTAAATTTCAAAGCCGTTTGCCAATCATTGTGAGCCAAATCCTTTTCGCCCATAAGATAATATGCCATTCCTCTATGAAGATAAATATCTGTTAATGAATTATTTAAATCTATAGCGTTACAAAAGTCCGAAATAGCAAAATTATATGTTTCTGTTTTTAAGTAACACAAACCTCTAAGCCTATAAAATTGCGCTGGGGATTTTTTTTCTATACCCGCTTGATTTATAACTTTTAATGCAGAAATAGCATCGCCTGTAGCCAACAATACTTCGGAATAAAGCAAAATACAATCCTCGTCATTAGGATAAAGTTGGGTAGCCATAGATGCGTATTTGATAGCGGCAACATAATTGCTACTCAAATAAAAATTTTTAGCTGCATTATAATAATTTTTTATAGCAAATTCATCAATTTTTAAAACAGAAACATAAGTTTGTGCTGCAAGTGCATATTTTTTACTTAAAAAATAAATATTAGCCTGATTTTCAAGATATTCAGTTTGTTTAGGACGTAATTTTACAGCTCGCAAAATATCCTGTAAAGCCGATTTATAGTTTTGATCGCTAACATAAGCCTTTGCACGTAAGTAATAAGCTTTATGACACGATGGATATTTTTTTATAATTTTATCTAAAATTTCCAACGCTTGCCCCGTTCTTTGCGCATTTACATAGTGTTCAGCCGAAAAAATATCATTTTCGAGTTGCGAATACGTAGTTTTTTTTGCCCAAGTTGTCCATTTTTCCAAATGTTTAAGGTTAAAAAGCAAAGTATCGTCGCTTATTCGTTGTAAAGGCAACTTGTTATTTTTCTGCGAATATTTTTCCAAAAAATAAAATGCCGAATCAGTATTGCCAATCATTGCATAACATTCGGCAAGGGGTAGCAGTGCGCAATTCTGAAAGTTTTTTTCCGCCATACGCAATGCAGAAACAGCCTTGGAATATTCTTGTTTTTTCATTAAAATTTCGCCCATAAACAAAAATCTGCGATAAGTTTGACGCTGTGCCAACGCCCTACTCATAAAAATTTCGGCTGAATCGCAATAGTTTTCTTCCATTGCAGACACAGCTTTTTGCACATCCATTATTGTATCGGCAGCATTTTGCGCCTGCGCCATACCAAAAAGCGATGACGCTAAAACTGCAGTTATCAAAAATTGTTTCATCTCTTACTTATCTATTTTTTTTGAAAAAATGGTTATGTAACCATCCATCTCCCTATCCTCAATACCAGTAAGCCTATATTCATAAACAGTGCAACGATAATAATAAACGCCATCTGGCAATGGTTTTCCAGTATCAATGTCGGTTCCATCCCAATTAAGATCTGGGTCGTTGGTTTTAAACACCACCTTTCCCCAACGGTTGGTAATGGTCATATCAACATGGTCAACAAATTGGTAAGGATATGGATGATAAAGGTCGTTTTTTCCATCGGCATTGGGTGTAAAGACGTTTGGCAATCGATAATATTCACACATATCAACACATGCTTTGGCTTGCCCAACTGTTTTATTTCCAGTAGAATCTTCGGCTGCCACTACATAACAGCCAGCCATTCCACGCGTCGGAAAATGTTTGTATTCATAGATATTAGGTTCAAAATCTTCCAATTCTTCAAGTGGACCATCAATAGTTTCACTATAATATAAGGTGTATTTCAAAACATCATTTTCTCCACAAACAGAATCTAAGCCCCACGTTATAAGATTATAAACATCATCACAATTGCTTTTTACAGAATAATCAACACAAGGTGCAACTGTGTCAATAGGAATAGCACTTACTTCTTGCGACCAATTTTCTATATGCGTTGGTAAACCCTCTGCCGAATAATACCCAATTGTTTTCATTTTGTAATAATAAGTTTTACCGTTTTCAAGGTTATAATCTGTATAAGTACCTTTTTTTGTCCAACCAACCGAATCAAAATCGGCATTTTCTGCATCTTTTCTATATATAATAAAGGTGTCGTTTTCCCATGGCACAATAGCATCGTGAGTAATAGTAATCTTACGACTTCCGGGCTCTGCCGATATAAACACAGTTGAAGTTTGCGCGCTGGCTCCCATACCTTTCCAACCATTGTTTTCATAATTGGCGAAAGCAAGTTTGTAAATTCCACCTTTGTTTTTTGTATCTACATTTTTTTCGGTATAAACAGTATCATCAAGGCTCTTGTCAAAATAAATCGGATTGGTAAACACACCATCACGTATTCCATGAGCAGCCTCTAATATATAAGCGTATGGCGGTGGAACAGCAGTTTGGTCAAACTCTTCTGGCGGTGTCCATTCCAAATGAATTTCTCCTGTATTTTCGTCAGTAGAATTAACGGTAGCCTTTGTAAACATAATGGTAGTACGCGGTAAAACAGCACATTTTCTATTAGAAACAATACTTTCTACACCATCAGCAAAATATGCTGTTACTCTATAACAATACCTAAATCCATTTTTAAGTCCAACGCCGTCGTTATCGTCCACAAATACAGTGTCGTTAATACCTTCAAGAGTTTTAATAAGTTCGTAACCCGACGACTCTGGTAATCCGGTTTCGCAAGCACCCGATTCATATTTATCGTCTGCCATAATACGATAAACTTTAAAACCCGAAGCAGTATAGTTGCCACCACTATTCCACATCACCGAAATTGTACTATTGGTGGGCTGTACTGTCAATACTTCTGGTGCAGGAGCAATTACCCTTATCTTTGACGTTTTGTATGCAGTAAGCGGAACAATGTCATCATCGTCAACAGCCTTAACAAGCACATCATACGGTTGACGACGAATATGGCTTACATGAGTTTGCCACGAAAAATATCCAGTTACATCATTTTTATTATTGTTTGGAACAACAAAATCTGCAGGCGAATAATCAACTACAAACACACCACCAGTGGCAGAAAGATTAACATTGTCGCGTGGGTCTGGATCGTGTGCTCGCACCGAAAATTTAACTTGCTCACCAGCAAAAACACAATAATTAGATAAATCTTCTATTTCTGGTGTCTTATTGTCAGAATCAATTATCTCAACCTGAATATCTCGCAAAACAGACCCTATCTTAACCCCACTACGCCATTCTTCTATTTCCATAGCTATATTGTAAAACCCAACTTGTGTAGGTTTGTCCCAAACATAATCGCCAGTAATAGGATCAACATAAATACTATCGCTCACTGGCGGAAAAGAATATCCCTCAATTTCTGTGGCATTCTCACGCATACAAATTGCAATTTTGTACGAAAGGCTATCGCCATCGGGATCGTATGCTCCGGGATTATGTACAAAAACACGATTAATTGCCCCTTTATCCATTGGCGAATTTAGTAGTATTGGCGATGAGTTATGTCCTACAAAAGCACTTACCGACAAAACTGTTTTTATAGAAAACACCACATTAACCGAATTTGGAATGTTTTTTACGCCCTCATTCCTATTTGGATCTTCCATATAAAGCACGTATGTGCCAGGACCTGAATATGTATGCGTACCAGTATAAATGTTTTTTCGTAAATCTTTAGAAAGCAAAACTTGTGATATTCTTTCAACCGTAATCGTTTTTCCGTCACCACAATCCACCTCAAGTGCATTTCTATCGGCCTGCGTTCCTGTGTAACAATAAGTATAAACAATAATTTTATAAGTATAACCCGAAATATGTTCATAAACTATTTCACCTGCTCGGTTATGAGTTGCAAAACACTCAATAGCAAACAAAAAAACAAATATAAAAGTTAAAAATTTTCTTAAATTAATTATCATATTTTTATACATTTTTCCATTAAAAAAAATCCAACACAAAAAAAATGATGTTGAAAAAAAATTAAAAATAATTTCCACAAATTTAGTCATTTTTTTATTTTTATGCCGAAGTTTTTTTTAATTTTCGCAAAACAAAAAAATAATGAACGATATAACCAACCAAATACTTTTTGAGGAACTTGCCAAAGATGAAATAAGTTTTATTTATCTTGGCAATTTTAACAACGTAGTTTTAGGAATGGCAACCGAACTTATCAAAAGCGTACAAGAAAACGACAGCGAAGGACAAAAAAACAAACTCTCGTTTTTGATAATAGAAAGTTTCCAAAACATACTTCGTTATGGGCTTAGCGGTAGAGGCAACGACTTTGATAGTGGCGAAATTTTCATTGTTCGCAAAATTGGAAGCACATTTTTCATCACAACTGGCAATTTTGTTGAAAACAACAAAATAGAAGCTATGCGAGAAAAACTTGAAAGGGTAAACTCACTTTCTGCCGATGACTTAAAAAATCTTTATGTACAAATTCTTACAAACAAACAACTTAGTAAACAAGGCGGTGCAGGGCTTGGCTTTGTAGAAATGGTAAGAAAAACAAAAGAAAAACTCGACTTCGATTTTGTAAAACTCAATGATGAGCGTTCATTTTTTTATTTCCAACTACACATAAACATGGATAAAGCCCAAAAAACCGAAGAACTTGATATATCGCATGCAAAAAAAATAAAACAAGTAATGGAGCAAAACGGCAGATTTATCTGTATGCAAGGCGATTTTAACAGCAATGCTGTAAATCCAGTGTTACAATTAGCCGAAACCAACCTCAACGATCAAAATCCTGATTTACAAATACAACGCAAAGTTTATCACATATTGGTAGAGATGCTCCAAAACATAGCCAAACATGCAGTAGAAAACAACGGTAGGCACGAAGGTTTATTTTCTATGGGCAGTGGCAATGGTAGTTACACTATTAGTGCATCAAATACTGTAAACAACGAACAAGCCGACAAACTCGAAAAATATTTACAAAAAATTTCTACAAAAAATATTGACGAACTAAACCAATATTACAAAGAGATACTACGCAACGGACATTCCGACAGATCAATTTTTTCAGGGCTTGGACTTATAGACATAGTTAGAACAAGCTCAGAAAAAATAAAATACGATTTTACAAACAAAAATCAAAACGAAAAATTATTTTCACTTACGGCAACAATCAACAACTAATATATTATATAAGGTGTAAGTCCACCTTAAAAATCTCAAAAAAAATTTTGTTTTAATAAACAAAAAAAATATATTTACGGTTGATAAATTTTCAACAAAAATGCTTGAAAAACTATATGTAGAATCAACAGAAACCACACCGAGAGTGGTTCTTGACAAAGAAATGGGTAAATTCATCATTTCAGGACGCTCTTTGCCCGAAGATACCGATAAATTTTATGAACCCATAATCAATTGGCTAACTCTATATAACAGAGAAAGCAACGCCCACACCGAGTTTGTTTTTAATTATGAATATTACAATTCGTCGTCGCTAAGAAAAGTTGTGGACATACTCACCGTACTAAAATCAATTTCGCTAAGTAGCAATCTAACAATAAAATGGTATTATGAAGACGGCGACGAAACATCGCTCGAAAACGCAGAAGATTTAAAATTTGCGGTAAATTTACCTATTGAAATTATAATGAATTGAAAGTTGAAAGTTGAAAGTTGAAAGTTGAAAGTTGAAAATTGAAAATTGAAAGTTGAAAATTGAAAGTTGAAAATTGCAGAATAATATACAACGTCCAACTTTCAATTTATGATTTAAAAATTATTAAAAATCAGCAGGATATTCGCCACTATCAGTAAGATCTTGAAATTTTTTAACAACAGCAGGACGGTCTTCTTTATATGTAACACCAAACCATTTTGCATTTGAAGTTAGCACTTTACAGGTAGCATCTCCTTTTTTGATAAGTTTGTCAACAACCCATGGAATAAGAAATTCTGCCTTGGGAGCGTTGATATTTTCTTTCAAAAATTCTGTAAAATAAGTTTCCAAATGTTTAAAAAACGAAGGTTGGAATCCCCAAAAATTCATTGAAACAGGAGAATTTTCTGCAATTTCGGTTTTGCTGTCGCCCTCAATAAAAACAATTTTAGAATTTTCCCTTATAATTTTCGTACGCTCCACCACATCTGTAAGATTTCCATTTGCATCGGTGTTGCATATACCACGGCTTACCGTACCATACTCAGAAAGAGTATTAGCCACAGGATAACCAACCATACAATATTTTCCACTATCTTTAGCATCCAAAGTAGAAAAATATTGTGCAATGGTTTGGTAAGCTTCTTTACCATAAAAATCGTCAGCATTGATAACTGCAAAAGGCTCATTTACCGCTGTACGTGCTGCGTACACTGCGTGTGCTGTTCCCCACGGTTTTTCTCTGGTTTCGGGTAAAGAAAAACCTACGGGCAAATCGGTTTTATCTTGAAATACATATTCTGCATCAATTGATTTCTTTACCTTGCTTATAATAAGCTCGTTAAAATCTTTTTCAATATCTCTGCGAATTACAAAAACCACTTTGCCGAATCCTGCGCGTGCTGCGTCAAATACCGAATACTGCAAAATAGCCTGACCAGAAGGACCAAGTTTGTCTATTTGTTTTAATCCACCATAACGGCTACCCATACCAGCCGCCAAAACTACGAGTGTTGGTTTCATATTTTTTTTATTTTTCTAGTTCGATAACATCGTTTAAGTCTCTGAGTGACAGCTGGTAGCTTGAAGAGTAACGGTTGAGAAGTCCGTATATGGTCTTTTTCCCAGACTGTATTGTGTCGCCTGCGAACTGTGCGCTGGTGCTAGTGTACAGAAGCTGTGACACCTTCGTGCCGTTGATGCTTATGTCGTGATACTCTGAGTACACGTCACCGCCGACCTCCCAATGTGCGTAAGGCCATCCGGCGTCGCTGATCTCAGCGTTGTTCAAGACCACGAGCATTGGCGTCAAGTCCGTGATGTTGTTGGAGTTCATTTCGCTGGCTGACACCTCGCGCGCTTTGACAAGCTCAGGCTGAGGAGTGCCCACGAGACGGACGTGCTCTCTCATCATTGACAGAGGCATTGGGCCCATGCGCATTGCTCCGTTGGTGTTGATGTATGGCATTCCGATTCGAGGTGACTGTCCGTACCCGCCGACGTATAGCCCCTTCAGGGCGATGCGTACTTTCTGGCCTACTGGATACAGAGAGTACAGGGCTCCCATTCCTTTGATGCCTACGGCGATACCTCCCTCGTCAGTACTGCACTCGCCGTTGTCATTCAGTTGCTGAATGTAAATATACTGATATATGTTACCAGAAATGTCGTTTGCCACCACAATGCCCTCGACTACCTTGTAGTCATTGACAAGTGAGTACGAGCTGTTGGATATCTCTGAGCTGTAAGCCTTACGAATCTCAGATATAGTGATGTTAGGCTCACCGATGGTGTCGTTAGAGTAGATGTCGCTGCTTATCTGCTCCGTGTCCCA
>CALFIU010000049.1 GCA_937877455.1 uncultured Bacteroidales bacterium | reverse complement strand
ACATAAAGTATAGTTACGTTGCGTATGGAAATTGCACTTCGAATCTTAATTTAAGGCCTTTTCAGTGAAAAATTTCCTCCATTCCCCTTTGCCAATTCCGACAAAACACCGATATTTGCCACATCTATTTCACTTAAAAAATGACGAAGTTAAAGAAATATACACTCAATACATGGTGCGCTGTGTTGGCGGCGGTGATGGCGATGATGGGGTTTCAGTCGTGCCACAGGGCGCAAAAGATGGTTACCGACAACGATGCGCCAATCGACACTTTGCGCACAGTAACGCCGCCGACAATACGCGACCCAGGCGAAATAATTGCGCTCTACGGTGTGCCGCCGTCAAAATTTAAGGAAATAAAACAACAAGATATTAATCCAAAACAAATTGAAAAATGAACAAAATTAGAAAATTCTTGACATCTAAGTGGTGTGCAATGCTTTCGTCGCTGCTTGCTGTGCTCGGTTTTGCGGCTTGCGGCAATGGGAAAAATGATGTAGATGAACCATGTCTCTATGGTCAGCCTTACGCTAAATTCAAGATTGAAGGTGCAGTGTTGAACGAAGACGGCAAAGGTGTTGAGGGCGTACAAGTCTATGTCCGTGATTATTACGGCGATACCACCAAGACCGACCAACAAGGCAAGTACGTGTTTAATGCCGAAAGTTTTCATTTATACAACAATGTCTGGGTGATTGCGGAGGATATGAACGGTAATTACAAATCTGATTCTGTGAGCGTTACGCCCAAATACGAGGGTGGCGACGGTTGGTTCAGTGGCTCATACGCTACCACTCACAATTTCACGCTCAAAAAGAAGTCCGAAGAGCCAGCACCCGAAGGGGACAAGGAAAACTAAGAGATGGAACTGACGCTCAAAAAACGCATCGGTCTCGAACTTGCCCGCAGCATCAAAAACAGCCGCAAAAAACTTCACGAACTCAGGCAGTTGTTTTGGGAATGTACCCTGCGGTGTAATCTGCATTGCCGACATTGTGGAAGCGCGTGTCTTCCAAAATCGCAAATCAAGGATATGCCCGCCGACGATTTTCTAAGGGTAATTGATAGTCTGACGCCTCACGTTGACACACATTCGTTGATGATAATCATTACAGGCGGCGAGCCTCTCTTGCGCGATGACATCGAATACGTGGGTCAACAACTCTACAACCGTGAATATCCGTGGGGTGTGGTAAGCAATGGAATGTTGTTGACGGTTGACCGTCTCAAAGCGTTGATTAACAGCGGTATGAGGAGCGCAACGATTAGTCTCGACGGTAACGAGGACGACCACAATTTTATGCGTGGAAACTCCGAAAGTTGGCAGCGTGCTTTCAACGCGATAAGGCTTCTCGGCAAGACTTCGGGGCTTAATTGGGACGTGGCAACATGCGTTACGCCACGAAGTCTTGACGGTCTCCACGACCTGAAAAAACGCCTTTTTGATGTCGGTGTGGAGAGTTGGCGAGTGTTTTCGGCATTTCCTGCTGGACGCGCCGCCGAAAACAAGGATTTGCAACTGGACGGCGCGCAACTTAGACGATTGATGGATTTTATCATCGAATGTCGCGCCGATGGCAAGCACGTAAGTTACAGTTGCGAAGGCTTTTTGGGACGTTACGAAAACGATGTCCGCGACAATTTTTATAGTTGCGAGGCTGGCGTGTCGGTGGCTTCGGTGATGAGCAACGGCGACATTTCGGCATGTCCCGGCATCAGGGCGGTTTTCAGTCAAGGCAACATTTACAAAGACGATTTCTGGGACGTTTGGAACAACAGATTCCAAAAATTCCGCAACCGCTCTTGGGCAAAGACCAGCATCTGCGCCGATTGCAGATTTTTCCGCTATTGCGAAGGCGGCGGAATGCACCTCCACAACGCCGACGATTCGCTGATGATGTGCCATTTGGAGTGGCTGAATGGGGGAGAGGTGTGAAATAGCAAAATTGTTAAGATTGTTTTTTTTATACAATTCTGACAAATTGAAAGTTCAACTTTCAATTTGTCAGAATTGTGTGTATGATATTAATATTCAGATAATTACAATATCAAATTGGCTCATAAAAACAAAAAATTAACCGAAAAACTTGCAAAAAAACACGAATAATACTAAATTTGCCTACAAATTGAAAGTTCGACTTTCAATTTGTCAGAAAATATTGTATTATGTTGATTAATAGAACGATAAAAGAAACGCTTTCAACGGTGTTCGATTATTTGCCAGTTGTAACTCTCACAGGACCAAGACAATCTGGCAAAACAACACTATGTAGGCGATTATTTGGCAATCTTCCATACGTCGATCTTGAAGACCAAAGCACACTTTCGGAAATTGAATACGACCCAAAACGTTTTCTCGCCAAGTACCCAAATGGCGTTATCATCGATGAAGCGCAACGTTTCTGTGAATTATTTTCGTATTTGCAAGTTGCTGTTGATGAGGACAGAATGACAGATTCAAAACAGCGACGGTATATTGTTACGGGAAGTTCAAACTTTGCACTAATGCAAAATGTGTCGCAATCTATGGCGGGACGCACCGCTGTCCTCACACTCCTGCCGTTGTCGTATGCTGAAATTCTCTCGCACTATCCATCCGTCAGCACGTCGCGTCTGATACTCAACGGCGGCTATCCTGCTGTATGGACTTCTGGCGACCAAGCACGGCAAATTTTGTTATCAAACTATTACAATACGTACATCGAGCGCGATCTTCGTCAACTAATCAACATAAAGGACATTCAACAATTTAACACATTTATTCGTCTTTGCGTTGGACGAATCGGCACTGAATACAACGCATCTGCCTTGGCTAATAATGTCGGTGTAAGTGCAACAACAATAAGGGCATGGACAAGTATTTTAGAAACATCGTATGTACTTCATTTTGTGCAGCCATATTACGCCAACATCAACAAAAGACTTACCAAATCACCGAAATTATTTTTTTACGACACTGGGCTTGCCTCATGGCTCTTGGGTATCAATACAACGGAGCAACTTGATGTCCACCCTTTGCGCGGCTCTCTGTTTGAAAATTTGATAATCAACGAGTTGATTAAGAAAAAACTTAACAACGGACTTCAGCCACAACTATATTTTTATCGCGACCAGCAACAGCACGAAATCGACATTTTGGAAGAATTGCCCGATGGCAGATTGTTTGCCTACGAAGTAAAATCGGCAATGACATTCCGTCAAGATTTTTTCAAGCAATTTGCATATATTCGCAATACTCTCGGCGACAGAATTGTAAGTACCAAAGTAATCTACGACGGCGACCAAGAAAACAACACCGACCAAGACGGAATAATTAATTTCAGGAGTTTGACGTAGGAAGATTACTCTAAAATTGGACACCTTGTCCGCCTTGGCGGGTTGTTGGGAAAATTTACGTTAGGGAATCTTGTTCGCAGCCATTCGAGTACTTCGTTTTCCATTGCGTGGATTTCATTAATCATTTCAGTTTCAGCTTTGACGTTGAAATTGAAAATTCGGCTTAGCGAAATGAAAGACCCGATTTGATAATCATCTGAAAACTCTTGTAACTCATCGGTAGCAACAAGTTCAAACGTGGCTTCTGGTTGCCTACGCTGACGAATGTATGCGCACCAATGTTTGTTGTCAGTGTCAGTAAAGAAGTAGTAAATTTGCGTTGGGCAAAAATCTATTTCTTCAATAAAAGTGTGTTCAGGGTGTTTGGGGGTATATGCCATAGTGTTGTTGTATTTTGTGCAAAGATAGGTTATTTCAGATACTTGGACAAAATAATTCTACACGTCGGACAGCAGTTATTTTAGGGGAAAATGAGATTAGTTATCTTCTTCATCAAAATTAAATTCGACTTTACTTTGGAGTATTATTTCGTCGAGTACCAAGGGTATATCGCCACGATTACTAACGATTTTAAATACCTCTATCAATTTTGGAATGTTGATGATTTCTTCAATACAATCTATATATTTTTTTACAATCGCATCTACTGAATATGTTTTGATTGCGTCATCGTAGAGTTTTTTACGAATATGTGCGATGTCATCGTCCGACTTTACAACAAAGGTTATCGGATAACGCTCAATCTTTTCAATATCAAGAAAATATTTCTTAAAATCGAGAGTTTCAGTTACCTGAAAGAAACGACCAAGAGGTTTCATTACAAAATCTATTCCTCCGTCATTGGCATTGGTACGCCCAGTTTTGTAAAGTTTGAGTCTTTCTTCCTTCAAGTCGTCAATTGTAAATCCCAAATAAATCTTATCATTTTTGTAATAATTTTTCAATATAGCGTAACTCACGATTTCAAACAGCCGTGCATCTACATTAGGCGCGAGCAATCCGAGTATAAAATCGCTAACTCTGGCGATATTGCTTTTGTCAATGTTTTCAAGTAGTTCGCATTGCTCAATAAACCGTTTTAGAGAGTCGGTTTTGACCTTTGCATACTCGTCGATAATTTCAAGGGTTGGTTTAGCAATATTAAGCGTTTTCTTGTCCTGCTTAATTTTCAATATGTTTTCGTTAATCCAATATCTGTTGGTATGCAAATCCCTAACGATTGGCTGGATTTCGCAATCAGGGAAATATTTTTTGAACTCTTCGTTCATTCTGTGGTTGAGCGCATGATTCTGCAATTTGGAGCCAAATGGTAACTCGCGAATGCGGTTGAGCAATGATGTGAACAATGCTCCTTCATAGTTCTTATACTTGCCTTTAACGTCGAATCCTTTGGCAATGTAATCTTCTATTAGGACATATATCGCGTACAGATTGGCGAAACTCGAACGGGACTTGGAACCTCTTTGGGCTGATTTCGTCTTTATGTTGATATATTGCAACAGAGGACTTTTCTCCAGCAAATCATCAGCCGCTCCGTCGAAGTACTTATTGAGGATTGATTTTATTGTTGCTGTGAATATATGTTCCATAATTTATATTTGTTAAAAGTTGATGCACAATTGTTCCATAGGTTCATTGCGACGATAAACTTTTTCCGTCGGACGTAGGATTTCACCCTTGTATTCTTGAGCAAGCGAAAGGCGGCGCAATCCTATTTTTATGTATTCGTCCTGAAGTTCAATTCCAATACAATTTCTGCCCAATTGCCTTGCCACATATGCCGTTGTAAAAGTGCCAGAAAATGGGTCAAGCACCAAATCTCCAATGTTGGAACTTGCCCTGATAATACGGTCGAGCAAAGCTATCGGTTTTTGAGTTGGATGGTTCTCGTACTCGTCCATACGGTAACGTACACGTGGAAATTCCCAAACATTTCCTGGAACCTTCTTTGTGTTGTATGGTTGAGGGGGAGTTTTACGATAATCAATAAGTTTGCGCTTCGCTCCTGTCTTTGCTTCCACCATAATGTCCTCAGAATTAAAGGTATAATGCTCCTTGTCCTTTACGCAAAAGAGAATCGGCTCGTACATTGAACCAAAATAGTTTTTTGCTTGTACTCCCGAACTATCATAATACCACATTATTCTCGACATAATGTAAATTTTATTGCGGAGATACAAGTCAAAATAAGGCATGAACTGGGTAGATGTCATGACATAAAACGAGCCGTCTTGTTTAAGTTTCCTTATACACAAGTCGAGCCACTTATAGCACCATTCGAGGTAATGTTCATCAGAATCCCATTTGTCGAGTTTTCCTGCGAAGTTCTTTCCGATGTTATATGGCGGATCTGCGAAGATCAAGTCAACAGAATTGTCTTCGACCTCACTTTCCAAAACTTGCAAGGCATCACCATGTATTATTTTATATTGTTCAGTTCCAAATTTTTCCATTTTAGTGCAATATTTCTACTGCAAAAATAGTAAAAATCTGAAACATTATGTACTGTTCAGAAAAATTTCTCTGTTATATTTATGAAACTTTACACTTCGTAAAGAACCTTTGATTATAAATCAGCACGAAAACGGCTCACGCATATAGCGTGAACCTCTACTTCTAACGGATTGCAACAGATAGAGAATTTATATCTATTTTTTGTTGATTATCAATCTTTTGTAAATCGGTCGCCAAAGGCGACCGATTTACAAAAGAAGCCCATTGCTCGTAAAAGGTCCGCATCTTTTTGAGACTTTCTTGTGAAAAACCCCTCAATCCCAGCAACTCTTTTTGAAGTTGCTCGCTTATATGCTTGATAGCACCTGTACCCCATAAAGCATTGCGAGAATTGTCAGAAATATACTTCCCTATGCCAAAATACAGAAACAGTTGTTCCTTGTTGACACCCTTAGCGGCACGGAATTGGCTTTCGAGTATCGCCGTTTTGATTGTTTTAACAGCGGAGTAAAGGTCTGGACTGATAGTTGATTCTTTTATTTCCATATAGCAGGTATATTTATGTACACAGTTTCTGACTGGCAAAATTAATTTTTATGCCGCCACACCATGTTCATATTTATGTTTTTAAAGGTTTTACGGCGTAAAAATAGTTTTTTTGGCGGAATGTAGCAAAAATAAGTTGATTGTTTTTAAGCTGAATTTTCCATGAAATGCGATTTTGCCGCAGAAAAATTATTCATAAACCTCATTTTTTCACCACAATCTCCTCCACGCTTTTTCTTGTGAAATGCCTTGGACTGGGCTGTGCATTTTCGGCGGGATAGCCTATTGGGAAAATCGCAATCAGGTCGTAATCAGCCATTTCGGGATAGATAGTTTTGAGCAACGGCGCATCAAATTTTCCAACCCAAGTGGACGCAAGACCGAGGTCGTGGATAGCCAACATTATGTGCGTGGCAACGATTGAAGCGTCAACATCGGCGATGTTTCTATTGTCGAAACTCCTAACCCAAGCCTCGGCAGGGTTGCCGCCCACCACGAGGAAAAGATTTGCGCCAAAAGTGTAAGTGGTTGTTTTCTTGATATTTTCCACAGCTTCGGCACTCTGCATAAGCCACAGACGGAAAGGCTGTTTGTTTACACCCGTAGGTGCATAGTTGGCGCACTCGATAATCTTGTCGATTTTTTCTTGTTCAACAGGGCGGTCGGTGAGCATCCGGCACGAATAGCGTTCTTTTGCAAGTTTGAGAAATTCCATAATATTTTGTTTGTTTATAATTAACCGCTGAAATCGCGGATTTGTTTAAACTATTTTCAGCGACTAAGATAATGATTTTTTTGAAGAAAAGAGACAAAAAGCGATTCTTTTTTTACTTTTTGTTTTTTTTGAATGAATTTCCACATCCAACAGCCTATCGCCAATAGGATTACATTATTCGTTGCAACATATCAACAAATAAAATTATTGAAAATCAAGAGATTTTGGATTTTATTTGTAACTTGCGCTCGATTAAATAATTTTGATTATGCAACTCAACACTCACAACAAAGACGAATATCCGCCGATGCACACAGCTGAGCATATCCTCAACCAGACTATGGTGAGGATGTTTGGCTGCTGTCGGTCAAAAAATGCGCACATCGAGCGCAAAAAATCTAAAATCAATTTTCCCCTGCCAGAGGAGCCTTCCGCTGAACAGATTGCGCAGATTGAGCAGACGGTCAACGAGATTATCCAAAAAGATTATCATGTTGAATATCAGTTTGTAACCAAAGATACAATTCCCGCCGGAGTTGAAATCGACAAACTGCCCGATGTCGCTTCCGAAACTATTCGCCTTGTGAAAATCGGCGATTACGACCTTTGCTGCTGCATCGGCAAGCACGTGGAGCGCACGAAAGAAATCGGCGAGTTCAAGATCAATTCCACTTCGTATATCAACGGTAATTTCAGAATTGTGTTTAAGTTGATTGGCGCGGCAGATAAATATTACGGCGACATTATTTAACAATGAAAAGTGCGAATATTTTTTTGTGTTTTGCGTTTTTCCGTAGTTATCAATCAAGGCAGAGAAACTAAAAAAAACTCTGTCTTTGTTTTTTCAAATCACCGCCTCGTAAATTTTTTTGCCGTTGTAATCAATCCATTCGGGCTTGTCTTGAACGGTTTTGTTTTTTAAGAATGAGAACGTTACGAGGTAGCCTTCGTTGAGATGGCGTGTGTCGAGATATTCAGAAAGTTGGTCGCGACCCGAAAGTTTGCTACATATTTCCAAATGTTGAAATTCCTATTTTAGTTAATTATTTCTAAAATTCGCTTGATAACTGTCTCATTATCACAATTACTAACAAAAATAAAGTTACTAACCATAAAGTGCGTTGTTGAAATCAAAGAATTTTATCATAACTTTGTCGCAGTACTCTCCAAAAGGAAGTACGAATGTTGAATTTATTAAAAAAATATCACAATGAAGAGAATCGATTTGAATCTTGCGCACAGCGCACAGGGCGTTATGAACGCGATTGAAGGCGTATCCGCCGCTTGTGGAACTGCCTGCGGCTCAGGCGACAAACAGAAAGCAACAGCCTGCGGCACGGCTTGCGGTTCGGGCGACAAACAGAAGGCCAGCGCTTGCGGCACGGCATGTGGTTCGGGCGACAAAAAATAAGCCCGATGGAGTACTTTGCATTCCAATGGCATATCACCGACGAGTGCGACCAACGTTGCAAGCACTGTTACATTTTTTCGGAAGGGCATCCCAAGATGACGGAGATGCCGTGGGAAAGGATGCTTTCGGTGCTTGACAACATTGAATCTATGTGCAAGAAAATGAATCGGTTGCCATATCTCTACATCACTGGCGGCGACCCGATTCTGCACAGCCGGTTTTGGGATTTTCTGGAAGTTGTCCACCAAAAGGGCATTGCGTTTGCGATAATGGGCAATCCGTTCCACCTAACAGACGAGGTTTGCCGACGTCTCGAAAATCTTGGCTGCCGCAAATACCAACTTAGCATCGATGGTATGAAGGCAACGCACGACTATTTCCGAAAGCCAGGTTCCTTTGACGCGACTATCGCCGCAATTCCCATAATCCGAAATGCTGGAATGCACTGTGCCATAATGACTACCGTTTCTGCCACAAACATTGGCGAAATTCCTGAAATCATCGACCTCGTGGTGGAAAACAATGTGGACATATACGCTTTTGCGCGCTACTGTCCCACCGCCCAAGACAAGGCTACTAAGAAAAACTGGCACATCGAACCATCTGATTATCAAAGATTTTTGGAAAAATGCTGGGACAAATTCACGGCTTATAAGGATTCTGAGACCACCTTCAATCTCAAAGACCATCTTTGGACACTTTTTCTCTATGAGAAGGGGCTTTTCAAGATTCCTGATGGACTGGATTCCAACACTATTTATGATGGCTGCAACTGTGGCAACTGTCATTTCACCATCACGGCGGAAGGGCGTCTCATGGCTTGCAGACGGTTTGAGAGCTATGTAGGGACGGTTGACGAGGATATGTACAGTGTGTTCAACGGCGCACCGACCGACAGTTACCGTCAACACGAAAAATTCATAAAATGTTCAAAATGCGAACTTTTGCGTTTTTGTCGCGGCTGCCCGGCAGTGGCTTTTGGCTACACTGGTGATTTTTACGCGGCAGATCCACAATGCTGGAAAGAGAGATGGTTATGAAAGCAATCGTACTAAATCATTGTTGTGCCGCTGACGACTTGAAAATCAGCGAAATACCTATTCCAAATGTCAAGTCTGGATGGGTATTGGTGAAGATATTTGCAGCGGGATTGAACCATTCCGAGGCGTTGCTGAGGATGTTTGAGGCCGACAGCGACTACATCAACACGCCCGTTGTGCCGGGCATAGAGTGTGTCGGCGAAATCGCAGATCCATCGGATTCCAATTTAAAAAAAGGAGACCGCGTGGTTGCGCTTATGGGCGGTATGGGACGTTCGTTCAATGGAAGTTACGCCGAATTTGCCCTGTTGCCGACGAAAAATGTCTTTAAGGTAACAACCACGCTTGATTGGCTTTCGCTCGCTGCCGTCCCGGAAACTTATTATACAGCGTATGGCTCTCTGTTTGAGTGTCTTATGCTTAATAAGAATGATGTTTTGCTTGTGCGTGGGGCTACGAGCACAGTTGGTCAGGCAGCGGTACAAATAGCAAAAGCTGTGGGAGCAACGGTAATTGCAGCCGTCAGAAGGCAGGAATCGTTTGACAAAATGCTGGCGTTGGGTGCAGATTTTTGTGTTGTTGACCACGAGAATTTGAGCGCGAAAACCTTGCCCGCCGAGCCAAACAAAGTGCTTGAACTCGTAGGACCAAAGACGCTCCGTGATTCGCTTTTGTGCGTGAAAAAGCCAGGCTATGTATGCAACACAGGAATTTTGGGCAACGAGTTTACGGTCAAGGATTTCGACCCTATCAAATATATTCCCAACGGCGTTTTTCTGACGGGATTTTTCTCTAATTATCCCTCGCAGACGGCAATCGACGGGCTTTTCCATCTGATTGAAACTGCCAAAATCCGTCCGCTTTACAGCAAAGTTTTTACCCTTGACGAAATCTCCGCAGCCCACACCTTGCTCGAAAAAGGCGGCGCAGGCGGCAAAATAATTTTAAAAATATGTTGTTAAGAAACCAAGTAAGAGACCCGTTTTTCCCCGAATGTCCGGTCAGAAACGTGATTTCACGCATCGGCGGCAAATGGCCGATTTTGATTTTGCTGACACTCGAAGGCAGCGACAAACCTTTGCGCTTCAAGAATTTGCGGCAGACTATCACCGACATCAGCGACAAGATGCTCACCGTAACGCTCCACGACCTTGAAGCCGACGGTTTGATAATCCGCATCGCCCACAACGAGATGCCGCCGAGGGTGGAATATACGCTTTCTGACCGTGCAAAATCCCTCATGCCGCACATCAATGCCCTCGTTGATTGGGCGATTGTCAATATCAACGAGATTGTTGCGTCGAGGGAGGCGTATTACAACATGCAACTTTAATTTTTCCGACTTCTTGATTTTCATCGGTGCATTGGCTGCTGCGTGGGGATTTTTAAGGCTTCTATTCCTTCATCCATTCTGCCACTTTTCGTGTATCTGACGAGAAACTTACGCCAACTTTGAATAACTTCCTACCATCAACGGTGAACGGCAGCGGATAGTCCTTGCTGTTGATTTGGTCTAACGCTTCCTGGGCGGACTTGTCGAGTTTGAACTCAAAAACGTAGATATATTGCGGTGTCTTGACAACAGCGTCCATCCTGCCGTCCGAAGTGTTGCGCTCTGCCTCGGCATAGAATCCCAACAGTTTGAAAATCAAATAAAAGACATTCTGAAAATATTTCTCGGCATCGCCGACAATCTCGTAACTACTGTCGGCAAGGAGCGCGCAAAGGCGTTTCATAAAGCCGTCGATGTTGCCAGAACGTACTTCACGTGCAAAACTGATGATTGAAAATGCGCTTGTTTCTGTTTTTGGAAAGTTATAATTGAATATAAATTTCACCAAACCCTTGGCTACCTCGCGGTTAGGCAGACCGAGCATGTAGGTATCCATCTCGCGGTCGTAACCCTTTATTGTCAGATAGCCGCTTTGATAGAGCAGCGGCAAAGGGTTTGTGGCAAAATTGTCGATTTTTGACAGTTCACTTGAATCACATTCTACGCTATCGAGTTCGCTCAGTATCATTCCTTGCTCTTTTATCACTTTGGCAAGAAACGTCGGTGTGCCGCTCTCAAACCAATATTCCTTGAACTCCTTTTCGTACAAAGCCTTCAACAGCCCGAAAGGATTGTATGTGTCTTCGGCTTTTGGGTGAAAGTGATAACCTTCGTACCATTTTTTGAGTTCTTGGTAGCAATCTTCTTTTGAAATTTTATTTGCGTCCGCCATTGCCTGAACATGTTCGTTCAAATTGTCGTGAATTTCTTTCTCTGTCGCGCCGCAAATGGTGGCAAATGCAAGCATGTTTGAAATGTCCGTCAAATTGTTGACATCGCTAAACAAACTTACCTTGCTGAACTTTGTTACGCCAGTGATGAACGCCATTTTTATATTTTCGTCGCAAGTTTTCAACACGCTGTAAAATGCCTTCATCTCCTTGCGAATTTCGTCTTTAAGATTATCATTCAAGATGTTGTTCAGCAGCGGCTTGTCGTATTCGTCAACAAGGATTACAACCTTTTGGTCGGTCTGTGCGGCGATGGCGTTGATAAGTTTTTTGAACCTTACTGCCAATTCATCTTTTGATGGAAGATTATATTGGGTTTCAAACTCTTCCAACATTGTCCCAACATAATTTCTAAAATTCTCCACGCTATCGTATTTCGCATTATTGAAATCGAAATGCAGAACGGGATATTTTTCCCATTTGGTTTCCAACTGTTCCATCTTTGTCCCAACAAACAGGTCTTTGCGCCCATCGAAGTATGCATGAAGTGTGCTCAACGTAAGACTTTTGCCGAACCGCCTCGGACGCGAGAGAAAATAGCAAGCCTCCGTATTAGCGAAACGATATACCATGTCGGTCTTGTCGAGATAGACAAAACCGCCTTGTATGAGTTTTTCAAACGATTGTATGCCGATTGGAAGTTTTTTCATTGCCATGGCTTTTTTAGTTTGCGCAAATTTAGTAAAATTTTTCTGAAATCGCCGCATGTTAGGACTATAATTTTAAGACGGTTTCTCAAAATCGGCTGCCGCACTGCCCGAAAGGATAAAAAAATGTCAGTATGAAAAGCCGACAATCGAAGTCATCGAACTCAAACAAACCCCAGTCTTGCTTGCTGCAAGCGGCGATTCTTTCGGCAGAGATTACAACGGCGAAGGACGGTAAAATCACAGGCAATCAATCAAGGCAGAGAAACTAAAAAAAACTCTGCCTTTGTTTTGTCATATCACCGCCTCGTAAATCCTCTTGCCGTTGTAATTGATCCATTCGGGCTTGTCTTGAACGGTTTTATTTTTTAAGAATGAGAACGTTACGAGGTAGCCTTCGTTGAGATGGCGGATGTCGAGATATTCAGAAAGTTGGTCGCGACCCGAAAGTTCGTATTCGGTGCCGTGCCAAATTTTAAGTTCAACAACGTATTCTTTGTGGTTGTAGGTGATTACCAAATCCATACGGCTGCCATCGTCGTTTTCGGGTTCGCTGTAATAAAATCCAGTGCCGTTGATAATCGGTTTTAAGAAACAGATGAACATAAAACGGCCTTCGCGTTTGAGAAACTCGTCCTCTTTATTGTGTTTCTTAGACACCAAATCTTTGAAACGGTTGATTATCAGCGGCATATTCAGGTCGCCTTGCTTGTCGGTATAGACGCTTGGACCGGCGTTGCTTTCGATTTTGCCAAATTGGTTTTCGGCGATGAAATAGTTGTTGATTCTCTGTTGGAAAATCAGATTGTGAATCTGCGCACACGAATGTTTGTCGGCCTTCAAGAGTGAAAACAACCGTCCCAATTCCACGGGGAAAATGTCGGCATAATAGCTGATTTTGAAATTTTCCATGGAAATAGCACGGAGCAATTTTTTCAAATCGGGATTGTTCTCGATGTTTTTGGTAATGTCCTTGAAAAGCATTGCGCTGTTGTCTTTTATGAGGTTGTTGACTGCCGTCAGAACCCCGTCCTTAGTCCAATCTCTGTCCAAATTTTCGTCAATCTCCTTGCAGACCGCGCTCACGAGCACAGGATAGCCCGAAGTGTATTTGTAAATTTCCTGAGAAATTTCATCGATGTTGAAACCGATATGGTTTTCGCTCTCATAATCAACAAGCATAGTGCTGATTTCCTGCGGGTTGAAAGTCATATCAAGTTTATAGTTGGCGGCAACATTCCACGGCGAATTGAATTTGTGTTCTTCTTCGGGACGGATTTTCACCTTCATGCTCTTGATGTCGTACACCCCGGCAAGAACCACCGACCAAAATGTGGAATAATCGCCAAATTGGTCGCGGTCGATGTATTTCTTGCGCAACATTGCAAGAAAATTCAAAAATAGTTCGTTGTCAAGACTTTTGTCAACTTCGTCAATTAATACGACAGCTTTTTTTGTCCCTTGTTGACAAAACTCGGTTATCCTGTCAGACAGGTCTTTGATACTCGGTTTTTCGACGTTTTGCGCATCTTTCCAAAAACTTGCGTTTTGTTCATTTTGGGTTCTTCCAGATGTGAACGCCTTTACCATATACCTGCAAAAGAAATGGTAAAACGTTGACGCATTTTCCCAATCGCTATCCTCTGTGTCTTCAAAACTTAGGGAAACAACCAAGTATTCTCCGTTGAGATGTGTGTAAATCCATTTCAACGACGTTGATTTGCCGAACTGACGCGCACGGTTGATGGTGAAGTATTTTTTTCTCTCTATGAGACGTTCAAAAACCTTCATCTTGTTGGTGGTGTCCACCATAAAGTGCAGTTTTGGGTCGCAAGTTACCTCTGTATTAAATTCCTTTGCCATAACTTTGATGCGTTACTAAGAAAAATTATTGCGCAAATTTAGCAAAAAAAATTCATAAATCCTCGTTTGCTTAACATAAATTCCCCTCAAAAAAATTCTCTTTCTCAATAATTCTCCCTATATTTGCTGCGTCAATCAACACCATAGAAACAAAATGCGCTGTGTGCCTATTACAACATCTTTTAACACCCAAAAAATTGCGGTGTCAGATATTTGAAATTTATAGGCATGTCGGCGTTTACGATATTCCACAACATTTTTTTGTACTTAATCAAACTCAAAATATGTCAGAAACTCTATTCTGTATAACCAACATTCTGTCTATTGTCGGCGCATTGGCTGTGGCGTGGGGAATTTTTCTTGACGGACGGCAGTAATGGGACGGCATCACCACCGAAAATTCACCTTGTGGGTGCTGATGATGTTTGTGCCAAGCGTTTCGTTGTTGGCTAATGTGCTTATGACAGGCTCCAATAACTATCAGCCGCTATTTTTATGGAACGACCTCGAAGAATTTCGCATCTCCAAACCATTGATTTATTACGGACGTGGGATTTTTGTGGCAATCCTTTTTGTGTTTTGTCTGTTGGCAATAGGGATGTTCGTTGAGGCATACGTCAATTATAGAAAAAAGTGCGCCACGAGCCTCAAAACCGAAGATGCCGAACAGCAACAAGGCAAGATTAAACTCTCAATCTTGTGGCTTTTGATTTCTATTTTCTCGCTCGTGCCGATGTGCATTCCGAGCCTTGTGACGCATATCATATTCAACATTTTGATTATAGGGGCGTTGACGGCAACCTCCTTGGCATATCAAAAACATATCCGCTACATCCGCGCTCGCTAATCGGGCAAATTAATATCATTGCAGATAGCAAGACGTGTCCCAATGCTTCTTATGAATTTTATGGCGTGGGTGAGCGACCAACGTCTCCGCTACTGCGCCGAACAAATCACCGCCACCAACCGCAAAATCAACGAGATAGCCACTTCGTGCGGATACAACGACCTACCAAACTTCACCCGCGCTTTCAAAAAACGGTTTTGCACTTCGCCAAGCAAATACAGGAAGGGAAATGGCAGTTAAGTTTATTCCTTCACCCATTCCGCCACTTTTCGTGTTTCTGACGAGAAACTTACGCCAACTTTGAATAACTTCCGACCGTCAACGGTAAACGGCAGCGGATAGTCCTTGCTGTTGATTTGGTCTAACGCTTCCTGTGCGGGCTTGTCGAGTTTAAACTCAAAGACGTAGATATATTGAGGAGTTTTCACGATAGCATCCATCCTGCCGTCCGAAGTGTTGCGCTCCACCTCGGAGTAGAATCCCAACAGTTTGAAAATCAGATAAAAGACATTCTGAAAATATTTCTCAGCCTCGCCCACAATTTCGTAACTACTGTCGGCAAGGAGCGCGGAAAGGCGTTTCATAAAGCCGTCGATGTTTCCAAGCAATACATCCTCTATGAAATTTGTGATGTCGAAATCACCACCGTCGGTTTTAGGAAAATTGAAATTGAGAATAAACTTTGGGAATGCCTCGCCAATCTCTTTGTTTGGCATTGTGAGGGTGTATCGTTTAAGGATTGGGTCGTAACTCTTTATCGTTAGATAACCGCTCTGAAACAACATTGGCACGGGATCGTCGTTAAAATTGTCGATTTTTGCCAACTGCGACGACGTGCGCTTTACATTGTCGAGGTCAGAGAGTTTCATACCGCGCTTTTTTATCAAATCAACAAGGAAAGTCGGCGTGCCGCTCTCAAACCAATATTCTCTGAACTCCTTTTCGTCCAAAGCCCTCATTAGTCCAAAAGGATTGTACGTATCTTCGGCATTGGGATGGAAATGATAGCCCTCGTACCATCTTTTGAGTTCCTTGTAACACTCTTCCTTTGAAATGCCGTTGTACTCCGCCATTGCCTGTACATAATCGTCCAAATTGTCATGAATATTTTTCTCGGTCGCGCCGCAAATAGTGGAAAAAGCGAGCGAGCTTGAAATATCTGTCAAATTGTTGACATCGCTAAACAAACTTACCTTGCTAAACTTTGTAACGCCAGTGATGAATGCCATTTTTATATTTTCGTCGCAGGTTTTCAACACGCCGTAGAATGCCTTCATCTCCGTGCGGATTTTGTCTTTCTGATTATCGTTTAAAATGTTGTTCAGTAGTGGCTTGTCGTATTCGTCAACGAGGACAACGACTTTTTTGCCTGTCTGATTGGCGGCGGCATCGATTATTTTCTCAAAACGAGTAGAAAACTCTTGTTTGGCAGTAAGTCCATACAAAATCTCATAGTCTTCAAGTTTTGTGTCGAGCGTATTTCTGAAATTTTCAATACTATCGTACTTCGCATTATTGAAATCGAAATGCAGCACTGGATATTTTTCCCACTTGGTCTCCAAATTTTCCATCTTTGTACCGACAAATAGGTCTTTGCGCCCATCGAAGTAAGCGTGAAGTGTACTTAACGTAAGACTTTTGCCAAACCGTCTCGGACGCGAGAGAAAATAGCAAGCCTTTTTGTTTGCAAGAGTAAATATCATATCCGTCTTGTCGAGATAAACAAAGTCTCCCTCGATAAGCGAACTAAACGACTGTATGCCAATTGGAAGATTTTTCATAGCCAATGCTTTTAAAGTTTGCGCAAATTTAGCAAAAATTTTTCAGAAATCCACGTTTGTTTAACATAAATTCCCCTCAAAAAAATTCCCCATTTCAAAAAATCTCCCTATCTTTGTCGCATCAATCTATAAACAAAAAAATGCCTCGTGTGAAACACCATATTACAACATCTTTTAACACCCAAAATTTTGCGGTGTCAGAATTTCTTGTAAACACACACACACACACACACACACACACACACACACACACAATATTCGCACCGCCAATCCTTGCGCGCGTAAATATAACATTTTTCTCCAATTACACAAGACCTCCAACCTTTTTTACCCGCCGTGAAAAATAATATTTCCCTCACGGAGCGGCGGCGTGTTGTATGCCGCCAATTAGTTTTAGTTTTTATAGTATCAACATAAATTCAATATAAATGATAATCAGAAAATTAATCACATTCCTTGCCGTGCTGTTGCTCCTCGCAGCCACGGCAACGGCGCAAACCGAATACTCTGGCACAATCAGTGAACCCGTAACCCTCACCGATGGTGCAAGCATCACCCTCAATAACGCCACCATCACCGGCGGCATCGTCTGCGAGGGTTCGGCAACAATTACCCTTGTCGGCACAAACAGCGTGACGGGTGCAGATAAAAAGGCAGGCATACAGATTGGCGGTTCTGGCGCCACACTCACTATTAAAGGTGACGGTTCCCTGACGGCAAATGGTGGATATTGGAGCGCAGGAATCGGACTTAGTGCAATATTTAATTATGACAACAATGTCAGCAGCGGCGATATTATCATTGAAGGCGGAACTATCACGGCAATCGGCGGCGAATGGGGCGCAGGAATCGGAACGGGCGTTATAAAAAACACCAATAACGACAACTCAACCTCTGTGCAATTCGGCAATGTCACCATTAAAGGCGGAACTGTTACGGCTACAGGCGGTAATTCAGGATACGGTATCGGCAAGGGATACTCTTATCCCGGTCCTTCTATCACATTTGGCATTGTTACTATTTACGACGGCATCAATATGGTGGATGCATCAAGCATCAAGAACAGCGAAAGTATCGTTTATATGCACGATGAGACTGACGTGACCGCCAACGCAAGCAACTACTTCACTATTACCGAAGACGGAGACCGTAGAATTATCGCTCCGAAGGACGATGCCGACTATACCATCACCATTGCCGATGACATTGAACACGGTACGCTGACAGGCGCAGCAACGGCTAAGTATATGGAGAAGGTGACGATAACCGCCACCCCTGATTTGGGATACAGGTTAAGCCGCCTTGTTGTAAAGGATGCTGACAACAACGATGTCGCAACAACAGGCAATACTTTCCTGATGCCTAAGGGCAATGTAACGGTAAGCGCAGTGTTTGAGCAGGGCGTTCATGGTACGACGGAGTTTGCATGGGGATATTTTGGACCAGATGGTTTTGTTACGGAGGCCACCATCTACGATGGCTTGACAACGGTAAATCTTCAGCAGGGGCAATCGTATAAGATTTTGGAATATGATGAATACGACGACTATAGAAAATTTCTTTTGGACAACAGTACATACGGGGCAACGATTCCATATTCTGGCGGCACAGGGACATTTTCTGAGTATGTAAACGGTACGAACTTTAATGTGGATTACAATGGCGAAAAGGGCTTCTATGACATCACCATGGCCGACGCCGGCAACGGCAAGTGGAGCGTTTCTATCCTGAAAACTGTTGGTGTTATAGACAATATTCCCGACCAGACCTACACAGGCAGCGAAATCACACCCGAACCGCTTGTGCTGGCAGGCTCACTGAATCTCACCAAAGGCACTGATTACGAGTATTCTTACTCCGACAACACCAATGTCGGCACAGCGAAAGTGACCGTTACATTCAAGGGCGATTATGCATCGCTGGGCAGTATGGAGAAGCCCTTTACCATCACCCCAAAAGTAACCGTATTAGGCGCACTCACCCTTACCCAAGACCAAGACGGAATCTCCGCTGAAATCGACGGCAACTATGACCAAACGGACGCTTTCTCACTCGACAACGACATCGAAAACGTCAGCGTAACAATCAACCGCACATTTACAAGCGGAATAACCTCGACAATCGTCTTGCCCTTCGACATTGAGGCAGACGGATATTCGGGAGGCGAGTTCTACGAATTTTCTGACATTGACACAAAAACTTGGACGGCAACAATGTCAAAAGTAACATCCGTAACGGCTCACACACCTTACCTCTTTGTCCCCAACGACAATGCGTTGACAATCAGTCAAAAAGTAACATTAAAAGCAACCGCAGGAATCTCCGCCGCCACCACTAAAAACGGTTGGAGATTCACAGGTGTATATCAGAAAAAAGTTTGGGGCGCAGACGACGGCGACAACAAAGACTACTGTTTTGCAGCCAACGCCACCGACGGCATCTCCGTAGGCGACTTTGTGAAAATCGGTACATACGTTCAAGTGAAGCCGTTCCGTTGTTATTTGACCAACAGCACTTTAAGCAAGTCGAAAACCAACATGCCCGAAAAAATCACAATCCGCCTGATTGACGAAACATCGTCGGTTATAGACCCACTAACCCCTGACCCACTAAATCCTAATCCCTCAGACCCAGACATCACCACGCCCGTATCGGAAATCACACCGAACAGCGGCGTAAAAGTCTGGTCGTATGACGGCACAATCTACATCGAATCGCAGCCTGACACAGATTATACAATCATCGACCTCACCGGCCGCACGCTCCTTAGCGGCGTTACCACCTCCACCCGCGAGACCGTAACCCTTAGCCGCCGCACCGTCGGAATCGTGATTGTAAAAATTGGTCAACAAACATTCAAAGTAAATTATTAATCAATGCGTTATGCATTATGCATTATGAATTATGCATTAAAAAAACATAAGAAAATGGAAAATCAAGAAGTAACAAAACGTCAGTATGAAAAGCCCGAAATCGAGGTCATCGAACTTGACGCAGAACCTCAATTGCTTGCCGCAAGTGGCGGTCCAAAGCAATACAACGGCAGTCCCGACCATTTCTTTGACGCGGGCTAAACAAACAGACACTGCAATCATTTTCGGGGCGTACATTGAGTGCGCCCCTTTTTTTAACATGCGTTTATGAACCTACTCACAACTATTATGAAATTTTCCCACAAAGTAACAGCTGAACCGTTTCAATAGGTACTTTAAGTTTGATAGCAATTTGTTCAGGCGATATGCCTAATTCTGATAGCATTTGAATGGAGGAAACCAATTGGCTGTCTTTCTCTTGCAATTGGCTGTCTTTCTCTTGCAGTTGGCTCTGTTGCTCTTGCAGTTGGCTCTGTTGCTCCTGCAATTGGCTGTCTTTCTTTTGCAATTGGCTCTGCTGCTCCTGCAATTGGCTCTGCTGCTCCTGCAGTTTTTGACGGTTTTCTTCTATCATAGAGTGCAGAGCCTCGTTTTCATCCGTTACGTATTTGACGTTTTGAAAATGTATTGACATCTCATCTTCGATAGTCATTACCTTTCGCACTTGTGAGTCCGAAACGGCGTAAACAAGCGGTCGCGCCAAGTCTTTAAACTCTTGCGAACGGTTGTCAAAATCATCGAATTCAAGAAGTTGTTCGGTGTCGTTAGAAACATAGTCTTGACAAAAAATTTCCAACATCTGTTCCACTTTGGTTTTGGCATTGCGTTTCAGATAGGGTATTTGAACAATTATGGTGTCGTGTGTTACACCCCTAAAAAAACGAGTTTTCAAGATTTCGGGGACAGGTTCATTCTCTATGCCGCGCGGGTCGGGATAGTTGTAAATCACCGGTTTGGGCAAGTCGATTTCTTGAAACGTATGCCCAAGTATGTATATGGCTACAATATGCAAAGGTATGCGTTTTTCTATACTAACTCGTTCTATTTGACCATTATTCTTGTTCTTGCGCCAAGTATCAACCATTTCTGCATCGGTCTTTTTTATGTCAGAATATTGCTGGCCGAGGTATGTACGAAAACGCATTATTTCTGTGTCAAGATAAGATTTTTGCAGTTCTATGGTTACAAGTTCGGTTTCGCCTGTTTTTTTATCTTTTACCTTGGCGGAGAAATCGAGGCGCAGAATCCTTACGCCACTTTTTTCCTCAACAATAGGTGTGTCATTGGTGAGGATGTCAAGTTTGAGAATCTCTTTGTCGAGAAGGTTCTCAAGCAGGACGGTGGCGGCTTTTTCGTTTTGCATCATATATTTGAATGCAGAGTCGTATATAGGATTTGCAATCAGTTGAGCCATAGAAAATCTATTTTTATTATGTCGCAAAGGTAGTCTTTTTTTTGATATTACAAAATTAATTAACTAAACTTTCGCAAGTATCATAACACGTTGTCAATCAAATCGTTCCAGTTTTGTTGAATTTTTAACTAATTGATTTTCAATAACTAAATCAATAAGTGAAGTATTCTTGTA
>CALFIU010000048.1 GCA_937877455.1 uncultured Bacteroidales bacterium | reverse complement strand
TGTAAAACTCGTCTTTTTTGGCGTTTTTCGCCTGATTCAGGTTCTTGTTGGCCATATTCGGAAATGTGAAATAACGGGGTAGCGCTTTGGTTTATAGTATGTCAGCTTATCTTTCTTTTACGATAAATACTTAAATTGGTTCTTACTCCATTGAAATCAGCGGCAAAAGTAGCAAAAATATCGGAAGACCCGGCAGCGGGCAACTTTCACCGGGCATTCCAATCCCGAAAAATCGTATCTTTGCCGCCCGAAGGAGGGGAGGACTTTTGCTTTTATCACAAATCGCGAAACCGAATCGCCATTCACCGATCACGGATCACTGATTACAAAAAAAATGAAAGAAGAGAACGACAACAAAGAGCTTATTAAGGACATTACCGAGCAGGACTACAAGTACGGGTTTGTCTCGGACATCGACGTGGAGGAGTTCCCCAAAGGCCTCAGCGAGGAGATTGTGCGTATGATCTCCGCCCGCAAGAACGAGCCCGATTGGCTGTTAGAGTTCCGCCTCAAGGCATACCGCCACTGGACCACCCTGAAAGAGCCTGAATGGGGGCACCTGAATTTCAAAAGGCCCGACTACCAGGACATCACCTACTTGGCCATCCCCAAGAAGAAAAAGCAGCTCGCCTCGATGGATGAGGTGGACCCCGAGCTGGTGGACACCTTCAACAAGTTAGGCATCAATCTGGAAGAGCAGAAGGTGCTGGCGGGCGTGGCCGTGGACGCGGTGATGGACTCCGTGTCGGTGAAGACCACCTTCTCGGAGACGCTGAAGAAGTACGGTATCATCTTCTGCTCCTTCGGCGAGGCCATACAGCAGCACCCCGACCTGGTGCGCCAGTACATCGGATCCGTGGTGCCCTACACCGACAACTTCTACGCGGCCCTGAACTCCGCCGTGTTCAGCGAGGGTTCGTTCTGCTACATCCCGAAGGGCGTGCGCTGCCCGATAGAGCTGTCCACCTACTTCCGCATCAACGCGGCCAAGACAGGCCAGTTTGAGCGCACGCTGCTCATCGCCGACGAGGGCGCGTACGTGAGCTACATGGAGGGCTGCACCGCCCCGCAGCGCGACGAGAACCAGCTGCACGCCGCCATTGTCGAGATTGTGGTGATGAACAATGCCGAAGTGAAATACTCAACCGTTCAAAACTGGTATCCGGGCGACAAAGACGGTAAAGGCGGCATCTATAACTTTGTAACCAAACGCGGACTTTGCAAAGGCGTAAACGCCAAACTATCGTGGAGCCAAGTTGAAACAGGCTCCGCCATCACATGGAAATACCCCAGCACCGTCTTGCTTGGCGACGGCTCATCGTCAGAATTTTACTCAGTCGCCGTAACCAACAACTACCAACAAGCCGACACTGGCACAAAAATGATACACATCGGACGTAACACCAGCAGCCGTATAGTGTCGAAGGGCATATCGGCAGGGCTGAGCCAGAACAGCTACCGCGGTCTTGTCAAGATTTCGGCGAATGCCGATGGTGCTCGCAACTTCTCACAATGCGACTCGCTGCTGCTTGGCGACCGCTGCGGAGCCCACACTTTTCCATACATTGAGTGCAACAACAACACCGCCGTGCTTGAACACGAGGCCACAACATCAAAAATTGGCGAAGACCAGATTTTCTACTGCAACCAACGCGGAATTTCAACCGAAGACGCTGTCGGCCTGATTGTCAACGGCTATGCCAAAGAGGTGCTCAACACCCTCCCGATGGAATTTGCCGTTGAAGCGCAAAAACTGCTGCAAGTGAGCTTAGAGGGAAGTGTGGGATGATGATTAATTGTCAATAAATAAGAAATATAAAAAAACAAAACATAGATGTTAGATATAAAAGATTTACGAGCATCGATTGATGGAAAACCTATTCTGAAAGGCATCAATCTCCATATAAATGCAGGCGAGATACACGCCATTATGGGTCCAAACGGCTCGGGCAAAAGCACACTCTCATCGGTTTTGACAGGCAACAGCCGTTTTACTGTTGATGGTGGCGAGGTTACTTTTTTAGGGAAAAATTTGCTTGAACTGCCACCCGAAGACCGCGCCCGAATGGGACTTTTTATGAGTTTCCAGTATCCGGTCGAAATACCGGGAGTTAGCATGGTTAACTTTATGCGAGCCGCCGTCAACGAGAAACGGAAATTTAACGGACAACTGCCCATCTCGGCCCAAGATTATCTGAAAATGATGCGCGAAAAAAGCCAGCTTGTCGAGATAGACTCACGCCTTACATCGCGCTCCGTCAACGAAGGATTTTCGGGAGGTGAGAAAAAGAAAAACGAAATCTTCCAGATGGCAATGCTCGAACCTCGCCTTTCGATATTGGACGAAACCGATTCGGGGCTTGATATTGACGCGCTTCGCATTGTGGCAAACGGCGTCAATAAACTGAAAACGCCCGAAACATCAGCCATCGTAATCACTCACTATCAGCGCCTGCTCGACTACATTGTGCCCGACGTGGTGCACGTGCTTTACAACGGGCAGATTGTGAAAACTGGCGGCAAAGAACTTGCGCTTGAACTTGAAAAGAAAGGCTACGACTGGATTAAAAGCGAATTTGACAACAAATAGCCATGGACGAGCAGAAAGAAAAAATGGAAAAATCGCTGTCGGCACTTTATGACAAATATGCCGAAACCATTGCCCGAAATATGCCCGAGGCTATGAACAATGCCCGTGAAGCGGCCATCGGTTATTTTAAAGAAAATGGTTTCCCGAAACGTGGCAGCGAACGCTACAAATATACCGATGTGGCTGAAGCGTACACCCGTGGCTACGGATATTCGTTTACTCCTTTTATGCCAAAAACCGACCGCCAATTTATGTTTCGCTGCACAGTGCCAAACCTTGATACTTACATAGTTACAATAATAAACGGTTGGCTCGATGCCGAAAATACACAAGTTGCCGATGGAGTTGTGGCAACAAGCATCGAAAATGGCGCAAAACTTTATCCCGACTTGTTTAACAAATATTACAACCGGCAAGCCGAAAAAAGAACAGACTCCACCATCGCTCTGAATACAGCATTTTCGCGCAGCGGATTGTTCTTGTATATTCCTGATAATCTGGTTGTTGATAAACCGATTCAGATTATCAACATTATGCTTGGTCCGCGCCCGATGATGATTAACCAGCGCAATTTGGTGATTGCAGGGCGGGGCAGCCAATCGAAAATTTTGCTGTGCGACCACACGCAAACCGAACAGAAATTCTTGCTTAACAACGTTTCGGAAATCGCACTTCAACAAGACGCAAAACTCGATTGCTACAACATTCAGAACTTTAACGACCAATCATCGCAAATATCAACATTGATGTTTGAGCAAGAAGCCAACAGTCACCTGTTAACCAATACTTTAACTCTGCATGGGCACTTTGTGCGAAACAATTTGGAAGTGTTACTCAAAGGCGAACATGCCGAGTCAGAGATATATGGATTGTCGCTGCCCACGGGTCACCAGCACATCGATAACTACATCTACATAGATCATGCCGTGCCCAACTGTACCAGCTACGAGCTATACAAAAATGTGCTCGACGGCGATGCCACTGGCGCATTCAATGGCTACGTGCTTGTGCGCCCTGATGCACAAAAAACAAATGCCATGCAAACAAACCGTAATATCTGCGTATCACCGTCGGCACGCATGTACAGCAAGCCGCAACTTGAAATTCATGCCGACGATGTCAAATGCAGCCACGGCTCGACAATAGGCCAACTTGATGAGCAGGCACTATTCTATATGAGACAACGGGGCATTGGCGAATGGGAGTCGAGAATGATGCTAATGTCGGCATTCGCACACGAAATTGTAAGCACAATTCGCATTCCAGCCCTTGCCAACAGTTATGCAGAGCTTATCGACAATCGTTTACGCAGCAATCAGACAATTTGCGACAATTGCTCGCTCCGTTGTGGCAAATAAGTGGTTAGCTTCATTGATAAGGCGGCATTATGGACATAAGTATGACCGACGTCAGTTTTTTTAGCGTGCGACTGTCAAAAAAAAGTTTTTATACTCATGCCAATCGCTGGTGCTATAATCAGTTTTTTATATAATCGTTTTCCCTGTAAAAAAACTATCCTCACCAGCACACTAAAAAAGATCTTATTGGCGCACTGATTAAAAAATAAAGTTATTCAACAACAGTTGCAGAGAGATTACTCGCCGTAGCGGAAAACACTTCATTTTTTTGTATTTGCATCACTGCGTTTTGTGTACTGTTGGCTACATTATCAATGTTGGCATTTTTTGCTTATCAGTCAGTAGTTTCTGGTTGATTACATTCTGAATACAACCTTTTTACGGACAAAGAAATTGAAGAAGAACACCGAGAGTTGAGCTATAGTATTGCTCAGCAGATAGTGTAGGCTACAGCATCGGGTGAGCAATACTGTTATGCCCACATTGAGCAGTAGTCCGGCCGCCCCTACAAGCGTGAATGCCGCAAATTTGATAATCAGATGGTGAGCGGGTCTTTTCTCTTTCTTGTGAAAAACCCAGATGGAACAGAGAGCATAATTGAGCAGCCCCGATAACAGTGAAGCAACAAACGTGGAAAAGGCAAGCCTCTGTTCGCCAAGCACATATTCGGTCAGGCTCCACAGAATGAACATGTTGGTCAGGTATCGTAGTGTCTCAACACAGATGTTGCGCAACAACTGGACTATTGTGTTGGCTGATGCTCCAAAAATCATATTGCTGACCCTGCCTGACATTGCTAATAAACTTATAATAAGCGGTTATAATAAAAAAGGTCGACTTGAAAGCCGACCTTTTGTTTTTGCTCCCCTTCTTGGACTTGAACCAAGGACCCCCTGATTAACAGTCAGGTGCTCTAACCAACTGAGCTAAAGAGGATTCTCCTCGCAACTGAACCTTTGCTCATTTGCGGTTGCAAAAATAGGTGCACATTTTGAAATTGCAAAACATTTTGCTTAAAAATATTTGGACGTTTGCACAACGGTCTTCATCGTGTTAAAAATCTTGTTTATAAATAAGATTTTCGCCAGTCGGTAAGTGGAGTAAAATTATATATTTGTGTCTTGTCGCAGTAAGCTGCAATCATTTATAACTGTCAAATAATCAGGTATAAACAACAAGAAATGACAACAAAAATCAAGAATGCGCTGATATCGGTTTTCTATAAAGACCAATTGGCACCGATAGTGAAAGAGTTAAACAAACTCGGCGTTAACATCATATCGACAGGCGGAACTTACGATTTTATCCAAAAGATGAATGTGCCTGTTAAAACCGTCGAGTCGTTAACAACATACCCGTCAATTTTGGGCGGACGAGTAAAAACCTTGCACCCTAAAATTTTTGGCGGCATACTCGGACGCCGCAACAATGCACAAGATGTTGAACAAATGAAGCAATACGAAATTGACGACATCGACCTTGTGATTGTTGACCTTTACCCATTTGAACAAACAGTAGCAAGAGGCGCAGCCGAAGCCGACATAATCGAAAAGATTGACATTGGCGGAATATCGCTAATCCGCGCAGCTGCAAAAAATTACGAGCATGTGCTTATTGTCAGCTCGCGTGAACAATATGGTGAGCTGCTCGAAATCCTTGAAAAACAAGGCAATGAAACAACTCTTGAGCAACGTCGTGAGTTTGCCCGCAAAGCCTTTAATGTTTCGTCGCACTACGATTCTGCCATCTTCAATTATTTTAACAAAGACAACGAAGATTCAGAAAAAATCAGCCTAACAAACGGCAAAGTGCTTCGCTATGGCGAAAATCCTCATCAGAAAGCCGTTTTCTATCCATTCGCAAACACAAAATTGGAGCACACATTGGCAGGCTCGCCATGCTTGCAAGGCAAAGAAATATCGTACAACAATATGCTTGATGCCGATGCCGCGTGGAAAGCCGCCAGCGATGCCTACAACGCTGTTGACAACATCAAAAACAAAGTTGCGGTGTCGGTTGTCAAACACTTGAATCCTTGCGGATTAGCCGTTGCCGATAGCCCGATGAAAGCACTTGAACTTGCTTGGGCTGGCGACCCTGTTAGCGCATACGGCGGCATTGTCTGCTTCACCTGCGAAGTTGACAAACAACTTGCCGAGTGGTTTACTGGCAAATTCATCGAGATAATAATCGCACCATCGTACACCAATGAGGCAAAAGAGGTGTTAGCCAAGAAGAAAAACCTCCGTGTGCTTGTAACACCAGTAAAACCAGCCATCACAGGTGAGAAGATGTATCGCTCGGTAAATGGCGGATTGCTTGTCCAGGACGAAGACGAAGGCATGGACGCTGAATATAAGGCAGTTACCAATGCCAAGTTTACCGACAAGCAAATTGACCTTGCAAAATTCGGCACACAAGCATGCAAATATTTGAAAAGCAACTCGATGGCACTTGTATCGCAATACGCCGATGGCTCATATTGGCTGACAGGCGCAGGTATGGGACAACCAAACCGCATCGACAGCCTGCAACTGCTCACCGTTCCACGCTTCAATCTGAAACAAGGATGCGAAATAGGCGAATCGGTATTGATTTCAGATGCCTTCTTCCCATTCAGCGACAGTGTTGAAGCTTGCAACCAATTCGGTATCAAATACATTGTAACGCCGGGCGGCAGCATACATGACCCCGAGGTTATTGAGGCTTGCGACAAATACGGCATTGCAATGGTATTTACAGGACGACGTCATTTTAAACATTAGAAAAATACAGGAGAAATGGGATTGTTTTCGTTTTTAACACAAGAACTTGCAATTCCTAAAAAAGACTTGTCTGTATTATCAAGTTCTATTTTATCGGCATACTC
>CALFIU010000047.1 GCA_937877455.1 uncultured Bacteroidales bacterium | reverse complement strand
TTTTTTGCAAATTTCTCCAACTGTACGCAGCAATAATCGTTGAACTTATCTTCAACGTTTTCAATCTTGCCGTCCACTTGCGAAAAATCCAACTTCAACACTTGATAGAACGCCCTGCGCTCCGTTGGATGCTCGTGAATCCAAAGCCCCGAAAACAATTCATCGAAACGGTCTTTGTTGTTGATGTCATAATAAGCCTCCAACATACTGACAAACAAGCTTTTGCCGAACCGCCGTGGCCGTCCGAAAAATACATAACTGTCGCCGCTCTCCAATGTGTTGATAAATTGTGTCTTGTCAACATAATAGAGGTTGTCGCGGCGGATGCGCTCATAATCGTTGATGCCCGATGGCAGGAGTTTTATCTTTTCCATGATGATGACCGTTTGGTTTTCAAGGGCGAAGATAAGAATTTTAAATGATTAAATCAAATTCAATTCCAACATTATTTTTGTATCACCACCGAATAATCATCAAACGCTATCAAACCTTCTTTGTAAAGCCTTGTAAGATGGCGGGTTAGATTGTAATCCGATAGAAACAGTTTTTTGATAACGTCGGAGTAAAAATCGATTTTTGCAACTCTCCGCCCCAAATGCTGTAAGCCTCTTCGCCATAGCCAATTACAGCAATGTCGTAATAATGGCGCACCTCGTCGGTTTTGATACAGCGAAGCACAAGTTCGTTGATTTGACGATTGATGATAAGCGCAACAGCCTCTGCCATAGACATTTCCTCGCCAAAAAGCGAAGTCATTTTTTTCATACTTACCGATTGGTCAACAAGGAAAATAAACGCCGTGGGCGTGTTGCGGGTGATTTGGGCGGTGTATGGATTTTTGATTTGCAGTTTTTTGGGCTGCGAGGGCAACGGAATCCCAAAATTGCCGATATTTTTGATTGCCGACAGCGGAATATGATTTTTAACAAGTATTTCTGCCTGATAATAAGGCTGTTCGTCGGGCGAAAGGTCAAAATATTTGTCGGTAAAAGCGGTGTCGAAATGTATCTTTTTGAAATCCGATAGAGAGCCGCCGATGTTTGCGCCGTTTTTCACAGCGTTTCGGTCGGCAAATTTGGTATCGCGCCAACAAATCACTTCGGGGTCAATTTCGAGGATAATGGGGTTTGAAATCCTGCCGTCGTTCATTGCCACGTACATTGCTGTAGAAAAATGACCATAAAAAATCGCAATCCTTTTATGAATCATTTTTTTTGTTTAAATTTGCAGTCAAAATAATAAATCGAAATGAACCATTGGACACAACTCAGCATAGAATACGCTAACCAAAAGTCATATCTTGATGATTTGTTTAGAATTTACCCCACAATCCCCGAAGGCATCAGGGATATTGACCAAAACATTTGGTCAAGGGTGGAACGTGCATACAATAGTCAAAACAACCAACAATTAATCACTGAATTATTACAACTGGAATTATTCCCGATAAAGGATAGTTATGTGGCATATTTAAAGCACGATAAAACAGCCTTGCAGCGTAATCCACAAACCGTTAACAGAATTTGTGGATAGATTTATTCACTCGGATTGGACAAATTATATGAACGTTGCTCACAACCAAAAGAAACCAACCGTCAAATTGGTCCTATGTTCCGTAATTGGTTAAATTCCAAAGCATTGGGAATCACACCTGTTGAAATGGAAGAATTTTTGTCAAATGATAACGATGCAATTCTTGATGGTGGCGACAAAATTATGGCAGATTTTGCACATAAACACTTGGGGTACAAACGCAACAAAGATTTGGATTTCGTAGCAAGATTTAACAAAAAATATGTTATCGGCGAAACAAAGTTTTTGACCGATTTTGGAGGCCACCAAAACGCTCAGTTCAACGATGCCATTGATACGTTGAAAGAAAGAGTTAACGCAGCTAAAATAGCTATCTTGGATGGAGTATTGTATATTGGTGGTGGCAACAAGATGTATAAATCCATTACAGAAACTTACAGTAATTACAATATAATGAGTGCATTGGTATTGCGCGAATTTTTATACACATTATAATAATGACACAGAACCTTTTGATATATGGTGAAAATCTTGATGCGTTGAATTATCTTCTTAATGAACGAGGATTACGTGGTAAGATTGATTTAGTTTACATTGATCCACCGTATGCTACTGGTACAGATTTCGTCGTCTCTGAAGGCAGGGCAAGTACCATAAGTAGTGCACGAGATGGCATTGTTGCATATTCTGACAAACTCAAAGGACAGGATTTTTTGGATTTCCTTGAAAAAAGACTTGTGCTGTTAAAGGAACTTTTGTCTGAAAAAGGTTCAATATATTTGCATATTGACTACAAAATTGGACATTATGTCAAAGTATTAATGGACAAAGTGTTTGGAATTGAAAACTTTCGGAGCGACATTTCGCGCATCAAATGCAACCCCAAGAACTTCAAGCGTATAGGTTATGGCAACATCAAGGATATGGTATTATTTTATACCAAGGGCGACAAACCGATTTGGAACGAACCAAAGGAAAAATATACTGATGCTGATATAGAAAAACTATTTCCAAAAACTGATAATCACGGTCGTCGTTATACCACAGTACCTATTCACGCACCAGGTGAAACCCTAAATTCTCAGACTTTTAAAGGAATGTTACCACCCAAAGGAAGACATTGGCGCACGGATGTAAAGACATTAGAAGAATGGGACGCACAAGGTTTGATAGAATGGTCGGCAAACGGAAATCCGCGTAAAAAAATTTTCGCTGATGAACAAGAAGGCAAACGTATGCAGGATATTTGGGAATTTAAAGATCCACAATATCCTGATTATCCAACGGAAAAAAACCTTGATATGCTCAAAACAATTGTCAAAACTTCATCCAATTCTGAGAGCATAGTCTTGGATTGTTTTTGTGGTTCTGGAACTACTCTAATGGCGGCGCAACTTCTTGATCGCAAATGGATTGGCATTGACCAATCGGAAACTGCCATTGCAACGACAGAAAAAAGGTTAAATGCAATTGGCACAGGTCTTTTTGCTACTACTGAAAGTTATGAAAAAATAGACATATACGAAAAATCGAAAAATTATATGGCGGTATAACATTCAAAGTACCATATAAATAATCTTCGGGAGATTGCTCCGCCAACTTTATTGCCTCGGTATATTGTCCAACAGAAGGATATATCATAGTTTGGTGATTGATTACTTTTCTCACACTTCTTCCATCTTCTCCAATTCCAACCCCTTGAAGACCATCACAATCTTGTGCAGCGTTGTGCCGTCGGTAAGATTCCGCACCTTTTCGTCGGCGGCATAGACTTCTAATTGAGCCTTTGCCTCGGCAAATTTTTCTTGTGTTTTCTCTGGCTTTTCTTTGGTAACAATATATTTAAACTCAATGATATAACTATGCAGAACATCCTTGAAACGCTTGTCGGGCATTAGAAAAATGTCGCAGTAGCCGTGGTTGAACTCTAATTCGGGACACATCAAGTAGTATGGATTGATGTTCAAATATGCCATGAAGTAACCTTGAATATTGCGTTCGCCCTCAATGGAATTGCGATTAGCAGCCGCTTTACTGTATGACGCGGCGATGTATGAAAACATTACTTTCCACTCTCCAAGCATCGCAGCATTGGCGTATTGAATTTCCAATTCCGAAATATTGACCGCTGCCGACTTTGGGAAACGGCTGCGTATGTAGGTGTAAAACTGTTTGCGGATGTTGTTGTTGGGAATCCTGAGTTTTTTGAGGATTCCAAATCCACCGCAAATAGTCAACATCCCATAATAATACATCAACGAAATGAAATTCTCGTCTTCAAGAATATCAACAGCCGCAAAATGCTCTTTGACATGACCAAGAATATAGTCTTCGCTGACTG
>CALFIU010000046.1 GCA_937877455.1 uncultured Bacteroidales bacterium | reverse complement strand
TTGCAGAGAAAATCCTTGAGGTGCTGAAGGAGGATTTCGGGATTGTCGTCCTTGACGGCGGTTACAACGGCGCGGCGGAAAATGGAATTTTCAATTCCCTTGTCCGACACTGCGTATTTCTTTATCAATGTTTCTGAAAAGCCCGTCCTTACCTCCGTGTTTGGAAATCCGATTACATATTGGTCAAATTCGGGGTCGTAACTCTTTATCGTAAGGTAGCCGCTTTGGTAGAGGAGCGGGATAATGTCGCTGACACGCTCAACGGGAGTATCAAAATATTGGCTGTCGAGCATGATGTTTTCCAATTCTGCGATTTGCAAATCGCTGTTTTCCTTCAGAAGTTCTATCAGTGCCGACGGCGTGGCGGTCTTGAACCAATAATTTTCCATCTTCATACTGTCCAACGCCCTCAACACGCTGTACGGATTGAAAACGCCTGTCGTGCCTTCAGAAAATTTGTAACCGTCGTAACGCTCTTTCAGTTTCGCTATCGCCTCGTCGAAACTACAATTTAGTTTGTCGGCAAGTGCCTCGATGTGCGGTTTTAGTTCTGACCTTAACTCTTCCTCGGTGAAACCGCAGAGAGTGCAATATTTTTCGTACAAACTTATGTCAGTCAGATTGTTCAATGTCGAAAAAATTGACTTTTGGCTGAATTTTGTGATGCCTGTTATGAAAACGAACTTCAATTGCGGGTCCAAATCTTTAATCGGCGAAAAAAGATTGCTCATGTGGGAGCGAACTTCGTTCTGTGTTTTGATGTCCGTTATCGTGTTGAGCATCAGGGTATCATACTCGTCGATGAGGAGGACGACGTGTTTGCCAGTCTTGGCGTGGGCAGTTTTGATAATCCTTTCAAAGCGCGTATTGAAATTGATGTTGGGTTGTTTGTTGTCGTCGGGTTGTTCCGCCTTGTCAATAATGCCAAACTGTACTTCAAGTTCTGACAATGCAATCGAAACAAATTTTACAATTACGTCCAATTGCTTAGACTTGCATTTCGCAAAACTCAAGTTAACCACCGGATATTCCGTCCAATCTTTTTCCAATTGTTCTATTTTAAGACCTTTGAAAAGTTCTTTCCGTCCCTCAAAATAAGCCTGCAACGTGCTTATCAGCAACGATTTACCGAAGCGTCGCGGACGGGAGAGAAACAAGTAGTCTTTCTGAGCCAATTCGTAAATCAAATCGGTCTTGTCAACATAAACCATGTTTTTGCTGACAATCTTTTCAAACGTCTGTATGCCAATTGGTAGTGGTTTCATAATGGTAAAAGTTTTATCTTCAAGTGCAAAGGTAATGTTTTTTGCTGAAAACAAAATATATTAATGCAAAGTTTTTGGATTACTGACTTTTATCACTATATTTGGCTCGTTGTTCAATACAAAAAACCTATAGCTATGGATGACAATTTGGATTTGACCAACCAGAATATGGAGTACGAGCGCATCAACAGGGAGATGATTTAGGATATGGAGCAGCAGCGCGTCCAATGGGAAATGATGCAGGACGGCGGACAGACCAACAACAATGGCTGGATTGTGCTTGTAGTTTTCGTGATACTTGTGGCGTGTATGCTTGCCGCATTTGCCGCCAACTCCCAAAATGTCGTCTTTGCCGACCGTGAGGTGGAGGGGCGCGCGATGTTGAACGGCGACACCGACGGCGACGGGCACCTGTCGAAGGCGGAGTGCGATTCGTTGAAGTCGTTGAACTTGACCTCGTACCGCACTCATCTGTTTTTGGTGTCCACCTACGACGACCTCGCAAAGTTCCCCAACTTGGAGAAAATTTGGCTTGGCGAGAGTCGCATCGACACCGTGGACCTAGCCAAAAACTGGAAACTGAAATTTGTATGCGTTCAAAGCGACAGCCTCAAAACCCTGATACTTGCAGTTGGCTGTACTCCCACGATTCATTATCCTTTGCTCAGCGGTGAGATAACTGTCAAGCGCATATTGAACCCCGATGCGCCTGGCGCGATGTTTTTCCAATACTGACGAGATTTGCCCTGCGGCAATTACGAAAATATTGTTTTGATTATGGAAATACAAGACATCAGATATTATCCTATAGATTATAATCTTGCACCCGACAATGCCCTCACGAGACGGCTCAATATTGTGGCGGTTGTGGCAAGTGCCATTTGCATAGTTTTGTGCTTTGCGGTGTCAAAAGATTTGTATGTTGTAATGGGAGTTGTAGCGGTTGCGATTATTTTGTATGGACATGCAAAGTCGTCGAGTTATGGAGAATTGAGTTTTTCGCAGCAGGGCATAATGTTGAAACAAAAAGGAAAGCTAGGCATTTCGTTTTCCGCCGATTCTATCCAAACCGTTCTGATGAGGATTTACAAAGAAAAACGTATAGCGCGTTACGACTTCGATTATTTTGTTGATGTAGTTGATATGAAGATTTCTGCTGATAATCAAGTTGTTGAACGTCAATTTGAATTGTCGCCAAACAATCTTGACGAGCAAATTTTGCTTACCGAACAGATGGTTGAGGAATTGTCCGAAGCCCTTGGTCGCAGCAAGGTTTCAGTATCTAAAACCGATGGTTATGCACCCTTGCCGAATAATGTTGCCGACACCCGGTATTACATTTGGATTCTGTCGGGGACTTTCTTGCTTTTGCTGGCAATTTGGTGGATTGGACGATAAATTTATTCCTCTATCTTCCACTCGTCCACCGTCCTCTTCTCGCTCGAAAAGTTGACGCCAATTTTCCAGACGTGTTTGCCCTCGAAAGAGAAT
>CALFIU010000045.1 GCA_937877455.1 uncultured Bacteroidales bacterium | reverse complement strand
TGATAGAGAAAAAAGAAAAGAGCATCAAGAGCAATTATTAAAACAAAAAAACGAGGACTTTAAGCGCCGCTTTGAAGAAGGAGAAAATTTCTTCAAAGAAGAAGCACGAAGAGGCCGGCGTATGAGGCGTTTATATGACGTAGTGCAGCAAGCTTCAAATATCATACCACGTTTATATTTAATGGTAGCAGCAGGTTCTGTAGTAATAGAAGACGATCCAAAACAATGCAAAGAAATCATTACAGATCTTTTAGGAATGTTAAAAGGTGTTCAAAGTCCTACAAGAGGTCTTTTCACGAGACATTTCTTTATGAAATTAATTAAAGACAAACTCCCTGATAAAGGTAACAATTATGAATCGGAACAATGTACCACAGAAGATGCGGTCGGATTCATATTACAAAACTTGGAAGAAATGGCACGATTATGGCGTAGACTTAGTGATAATACTGTAGGAGAAGAAAAGACCTTAAGAGAAAGAGAAAGACATGACTTGAAAATATTAATAGGAGAAAATATCACAAGATTATCTTCACTTAATTGCATCACGGTTGATGTCTACCAAAATAAAGTCTTGCCAAAAATCATCGAAATTGTCCTCGAAAGCAAAGATTCATTAAGTCAACAATATTTACTCGAATGCGTCGTTCATGCTTTCCCTGATGAACATAATATAGCTTGTATGAATTTGTTATTAGATACCTGTTCTAAATTGCAAAGCAATGTTGATGTTAAAATGATATTTATATCATTAATGCAAAAGTTAGCTAAGTATGTCGAAAACGCCAAAGATGAAAAAGATATTTTAAACCGCGCGTTGTGCCACATGCTCCACAAGGATAGCCCGTGATGTTTTTAAAAATACAAATAGTAAAATGTTTTTCTGGATTTGGAAGTGGCGCAAAAATAAAATATATCCAACTAAAAAAAATGGCTACCATCCAAAAAATATATCGTTTTTTTTGAGGTGCGTTGTTGCTCCATGGATAAATTTTCCTTTTTTTAAACCACATGATATTTGCCGTCGGAATCTAATGAAATAATATTATCTTGTGCCATTTCTCTTACAACAGAATCCACTTGGCTTTCGTTGCCAAAATTAACCTCTTTTACAAGTGTTTCTAAATCAAGTGTTTGATTTGCAAGTGTCTTTAAAATACAATCATAAATAAGGTCGTAGTTGTTGTCTTCAGCACGTTTGTTGTTTGCTCGACATACATCACATTCGCCACAATCGTTAAGGTTGTTTTCGCCAAAATATTCGGTAAGTTGGCGAGAACGACATTTATAATTGTTGGTGCAATATTTTATAACCGAATTGATGCGCTGTGAATATTTATCTTTTAAAAATTCGTATGATTCTTTACTGAAAATTAGACTTTTGTCATCGAGTCTTTCTTCTGTAAATATAATGTAGGGAGTGCGTTTTTGGGGAATATAATTCAGTATATTGGCAGAAGAAAGTTGTTTTAGCATATCATAGATAACTTCTGGGGTTGTTTGGGCGTAATTGGCAAGCATTTTTTCGTCAATATCGGTATAATTAGAAAAAATACCAGTATAATTTCTCAACAATAATTTTATAAACGGGTCTAATTTGGCTTTTGCCACTTGAAAACGATAAAGTTCGTTTCGATCAACAATAAACTTAACTTTGGAATGGGTAAAAATTTCATCAGTTAGTTCTATATAACCGTTGCGCTGAAGAATTTTTAATGCACTAACGGCTTGCAGTGGATTTAAATCGTAGTGAGAAACAAATAACGAAAGGTTAAAATCAAAAGGTCTGCTTTTGCCACCTCCAATTGGAATTTGCAAATAGTTGCCAAGTGCATTGTACACCTTTTTTATGTAACTTTTTTCGGGAAAAGAGTTTGTTAGATTTCTTTTAAGATTAGCAATATCCTCATTGTTGTAAAGCAAAACAGCATAAGCCGTTTTTTCGTCTCTACCGCCTCTTCCTGCCTCTTGAAAATAGGCTTCAAGGCTATCTGGTGTATCAATATGTACTACAAATCTTACATCAGGTTTGTCTATACCCATACCAAAAGCATTGGTGGCACAAATAATACGAATGTTGCCATTTTTCCACTGCTGTTGCCTAAAATCTTTATATTCTGATGTTAATCCGGCGTGAAAATACTCGGCAGAAATGCCATTTTTTTGAAGAAAACTTGCTATTTCGCGTGTTTTTTTTCTATTGCGAACATAAACTACACCTGTTCCGGGTTGTTTCTTGGCTATTTTAAGCAAATAGTTGTATTTATCTTCAACCTTTCTTACTATATAAACCAAGTTTTTTCTGTAAAAACTTTTCCTAAAACAATTTTTCTTGTCGAAAAGTAGTTTTTCTTGAATGTCGTCTGCCACTTCGGGCGTAGCTGTTGCGGTCAGGGCAAGCACTGGAACGCCTGGTAAAAATCGTCTTACATCGGCAATGCGTAGATATGATGGTCTAAAATCATAGCCCCATTGCGATATACAATGTGCTTCATCTATTGCCAAAAGGCTAACTTTTAGTGTTTTTAGCCTTTCAAGAAACAACTCTGTGCCAAGTCTTTCGGGGCTTAAGTAAAGAAATTTAACATTTCCAAATTGGCAGGCATCAAAAGCTATGCGCATTTCTTCGCTGGTTAGCCCAGAATAAACTGCCACTGCATTAATATTACGTCTACGAAGGTTTTCCACTTGATCTTTCATCAATGCTACAAGTGGGGTAACTACGATGCAAACTCCATCGAAATATAGCGCAGGAACTTGAAAAATAATAGATTTTCCGCCACCAGTAGGCAATAGCCCAAGTGTATCGTTGCCTTCGCAGACCGATTTTATAATGTCTTCTTGCAATGGTCGAAACGATTTATAACCCCAATATTTTTCTAATATTTCTGTAAATACACTCATCTTTTTTCCTTGCCGTAAAAATGAAATTTTTTTGAAAAATATGCAAATTATTTTGTTTTGTTGGTAAAAGTGTTAAATATCCATCGTTGCTTTGATTATAAACATACCTTTTTTACAACAAGAAACACGGAAATGTAATGATTATATTTCCGTGTTTCCAATATTTTTTTGTAGTGAAATAATTACTTCTTTTTGTAGTATGTAATGCTGCCTGTGCCAGTGTTGGTGGATTCGCATTTATTGTCACTGTAAGTGTAGGTGGTGGTGGCGTATTCTCCAAGCGGATTGCCGTCTTTGTCAAGCATGGTTTCCTCGGCAAGGAGTCCGGCCGAATTGTATTTGTAGATAGTACGCGAACGGAAAATCGATGCAAGGTCTTTGGTATTTTGGTAGTCGCCGCCGTAGGTTGTTTCGTCGATTAGTTTGCCGTCTTTGTATTTTTTTACGGTTGAACTTTCCACTTCTTTGTCTTTTTCAACGTCCTCTTCCCATTCCATTTCGGCTGTAAGTGTCTGAACCAAGGTGTCGATTTGGAAGTTGTCGTCGGCGTACCAGACAATTTCGTCAATATCGGTGTAGGTTGGGTCGCCATCGGTGGATTGCGAGCCTGTACCATTGCGTTTTTTGTCTTGATAGATGTATTCCATGCTGCTTCGGTGGGTGTTGCCCATGTTGATGTAGCCGTTTTCGGAAACAAGGCGGTGTTTGTTGTCGTACTTGTAGGTGGTGCTGCCTTCGCCGTAGTCGCCCATGGAGTATTCAATAACTGTGTTGCCGTCGTAAACCCATTTTTGAAGGGTGTCGCCAGTTTCTGAATCGAGGGTGTAGAGCGGTTTTTCCCAGTCAACCGACATGTCGATGGCAGGTTCCGATTGAGTTTGGGTTGTTTCGGTTGTGGTAGCCTGATTTTCAGATGGTTGTACGGTTTGTGTGGTGTTGTTGCCTTGATTGTTTGACTGACAGCCGCATACAACCGCTGTCAAGATAATAAACATTGTTTTTTTCATTTTAGTTTGTGTTTAATTTGTCAGTTGCAAAGATAACGCAAAAATTATTTTATTTCAAAAAAATATCCAATATACACGGTATTTTCAATTCTCAATTTTCAATTCTAAAAAACACGTTCTAATTACCTAACCATGATTAAGTATGTTAAACGTTGTAGCAAGTGAGAAAAATGTTTGGTTAAACAAATTATAATTGTTAGTTTCGCATGAGTATTTATAAAAAAATAACAATGACACAAAACAACAAATCATATACACTCAAAAGCATTCCTATGCTTTTGAGCAAAGATGCCGCTACATTTTTACGTGAGAGTACAATGTTGGTGGGGACTAAATCATCTTTTCAATATAAATTGGATTATTTGTCAGGTGAAAACCCATGGAATCTCAATCTTAATCTTTATGCCGTTTTAACCAACAACGAAATCATTGCCTTAATATGGATTTCTGAAGAAAGTACCAAATGTCAACAAAAATATGAAAATTACAATTGATAAACCTCTTCATTTTCAAGGACAAGGACGCAGAGGTTATCAAGAAGACCGCTTCAAAATTGCCGACAGTGGGCGTTATGTGATTGTTTGCGACGGCATGGGCGGTCATGGAAATGGCGACATCGCGGCTCAAACGGTTTGCTGTGCCCTTGCCGCATATTTTGAAACAAAACCACCTGAAAATCAAATAATTTCAACCAAATATTTCGACCGCGCAGTACACTATGCTTATGGCGAACTTGACAAAAACGTTCCCGACCCCGATGCACTTATCAACATGGGTACTACAATGACTTGCGTTTATTTTGGCGACAACGGCGCACTTGTGGCTCATACTGGTGATAGTAGAATATTTCAGATACGCCCAAAATATTATTCTGCTTACAACTACAAAACGGCTTTACAACTCGAAACCAAAGACCATTCGTTGGTTCAGCAACTTGTTGACCAAGGCAAAATCAAACCCGAAGATGCCAAAAAACACCCCAAAAGAAATATCATAACAAAATGTATGACAGCCAATTCTAACCGCGATATGCCCGAATACGATAGCAAAGCGGTAATAGAAGGCGATTATTTTTTTCTCTGTTCCGATGGTGTTCTCGAAAATATCACTACGGAAATTTTATGCGTTGTTCTCCATCAAAACATCACTGACGAGGAAAAGATTCAGAAACTTTTAAAATATTGCGATAATAAAACCTCTGACAATTTTACGGCTGTACTTGTTCATGTAACAGAAGGATACCTTTCGCCTATCGATGTTTCTCAAAAAAAAACTGAACCTCAACCGACTAATACTTCAACCTACAATACTAAGAAAACCAAGGACTTGCTTAAAAAGATTTCAGATTATTTGGAAAAGTTTGTGAAGAAATAAATAAAAGCAGTCGTTCTCTTTCTTGTAAATTGTGAAAACAATCTACTTCTGCAGATTTTGTTTAAGTATTAACAAAAAACATCGCTATGCAGTTACAATAATTATTGTAAATTATTATTTGTATCAAACGATTTTTGTTTTATCTTTGTGGCTAACAAATTAATACAAAAACTAAATGAAAAAAGCATTTACATTTGCCGCTTTATGTGCCTTGACATTGTGTGCTTGCGGTGGCGGTAACACTTCACAAACCCAAGACAACTCTACCCAGCAATCTTCTGACACTTTGACAGTTTCAACAACAGAAACCCCAGTCCAAAAATCTGAAAATGGTGTAGATGTCACAAAAATTGTATTCAATAAACTCTTCCCCGAAATCAAAAATTGTTATATTGAAAGTGGCTATTCGTGCAGTGGTTCGTATGAATTAGACGAGGAAGGTAGCGAGGCTGGTGCGAGTGTATATTGTGTGCCATTCAGTGATGAGGGTTATTTTGTACTCTCAGAATCGTATTTCGCTGGACCAGGATGCTCACCTGACTACGAATACGGCTCGTGGATTTATAAAAACGGCTCACTTGACACAACCCAAAACATTCTCCCTATACCTAAATTCGACGACCTTATCAACCCAAACAAAGCCGCTAATTATCAAGCGCAAGCAACTTCTTTTCGCGATATGTACAACCATAATCCAATCTTGCACATAAAATACTCTTTCATTTCGCAAGATTCGATGGTAGTGGCACTTTTCCCTTACGATTGCGACGAGGTGTTTTATGAAGCCGATAAGTATATGCTTGCTCACCACAATAACGACCAAAACCCGATTTACAAATGGAACGGAAAAAAGTTTGAACTTGCTGTACAGGGAAAGCCATCGCAACAGGAGAGTACAAACGATGAGGAAGAATAGCCCGCTCATACAGATAAGTCAAGCCCACGCCAAAGCGCAGGCATTTACATGACCTATTCGTGTATGAGCATTTTAAATTTCTCAGGTTTAAGACACTATCCGAATAAATTAGCAAACGCTATGATTAATAATATGTTAGTTAAACTTTTTTACTTCATTCAATACTGTTTTTATTGTTAACATTCAACTCGTTATGTTGCAATTGAAACAACATTTTCTGTTGTTCAATTTCCCGTCGGAGTTCCTCCTCGGTGGGCATCAATGGCATATATTTGGCAGCAAACAGGTTTTTATTGTCGTGCAAAACCGAATAACGGGCAATTTCTTTGCTTGTTTCACTGCAAAGCACAATGCCAACTGTGGGGTTGTCGCCTTCGGTACGCTTCAAATCGTCGTACATGCGCACGTACATATCCATCTGCCCGACATCTTGGTGCGTGATTTGCCCTTTTTTCAAATCAATCAGCACAAAGCATTTGAGGATGTAATTGTAGAAAACAAGGTCGATGTAGAAGTCGCCCGCATCTGTGAAAATATGTTGTTGACGTGCCACAAATGCGAATCCACGACCAAGTTCAACCATAAAGTCTTGCAGATGCGAAATCAACCCTTTTTCTAAGTCGGATTCTGCATAATCGGTACTATGTTGAAAACCAAGAAATTCAGCAATCAGAGGACTTTTTAATATTTCTGTTTTGTTTGGAACTTCATTGTTTTTTGGGTCTTCCAAAATCTGAGGTTGCTTAAAATGGCGTTCAAAATATTGTGTGCTGATATTGCGGTCCAATGTCCTCATGCTCCACATCTCTTGCGATGCTGTTTGCAGATACCAACGAGCTGCAACAGGATTTTCTACACGCAAAGTGGTACGAATATGAGACCAAGTAAGATTCTGCACACGCGTGTGCAGAATCTCTAAATCATTGAATGTCTGATAGAATTGCTTAAAAAGCCAAAGGTTTCTTGTTCCAAATCCCTTCCCATACGCAATAGTCAGTTCTTTGGACAAGATTTCAATCAGCCGTTTGCCATATTCGGCTCGTTCTTTGCCGTTTTGTTCCTGCTCAACAATGCGTTTGCCAATGTGCCAATAGGTTTCTATCATAACGGTATTTACCGCTCCGTATGCCGCACGTCGCCCCTGTTCAACGATTTTCTTTATGTCGTTGACAAATGATAATTCCGTGATATGTGATAGTTCATTTGACATTTAAAACACATTGTTTCGTAATAACAAAATTTTTGACGCCGCAAATATACAAAAAAATCTGCTGTCTGCCGTGCTTTTTATGTAATTTTTTTGAATGGATTGTTGGATTACACATTGTTGAAAATCTTTTCTTCATTTTGTGCAACTTTACACGCCAAAAGTGAAATAAGGAATCACACCGCGCGATTTGGTGAAGGACACTCTTTCCCTCTAAGCCGCTTTCGGTATTCTGCCGGACTTGTGCCGACTTGCGC
>CALFIU010000044.1 GCA_937877455.1 uncultured Bacteroidales bacterium | reverse complement strand
GTTTGAGCAACTTACCGAGCGCGGGGTCGTCTATGTCACGAAAATGAAGTCAAACTTGACCTACGAGATAATTTCGGACACAATGCGACAAGACCCAAGCGGGAAGATGGAACTGAGGATACAGACAGTGGTGTTCCGTAAGCGCAAGGGCGACAAGACAATAGAGCACAAGGCTAGGATAATCACATACGTTGACCAGAAAAAGACCAAACCAAAGCTCGTCAACCTGCTTACCAACGACTTCGACATGGAACCGGAGGACATCATCGAGATATACCGCAAGAGGTGGCTAATCGAGACCCTTTTCAAGCAGATAAAGCAGAACTTCCCACTGCGTTATTTCTATGGCGAGAGCGCGAATGCAATCAAAATCCAAATATGGGCAACACTCATTGCAAATCTGCTGCTGACCATAATGCAGCGTTCCCTCAAAAAGTCGTGGAGTTTCTCGAACCTTGCGACAATGGTCAGAATCATGCTGATGTACTACGTGGACTTTTTCAGTTTCTTTGAGCATCCTGAAAAAGACTGGCAGGAGATACTCATAAAAGCTACCGTGGAGCCACCAGAACCATCACTTTTTGATGGAGGGGCTTGTAAATCCGAATCCCATGCCGACAACGGTCAGGGATAGGTATATGGCTGCCATATTACATAAATTGCAGTTTTAGCGGACAGTAATAATTGTTAAAAGGAAGAAAAAAGCGATTTGTTTTCCCATTTTTGTTTTCTTGATTGTTTTAATCGCAAAGTAAATATTTTTTTTTGTAATAATCGCAATAAATAGAAACGTTTTTATCGAAATCACAACAAAAATCATTAAATTTGCGAAGTAAAATTTCAACTACAACTAATCAATGAAAGAAGGTAAAATACTTGCCGTTGACGATAATGCCGGCATACGTGCAACTCTAAAAATTCTGCTTCCAGCACAGTTTGCGGAAGTGAAAATATTTCTCACCGAGAGAGCCGAACAACCAAACTTCATCGTGTCAGGCTTAGCGTTAGGGTTGTAATGTCCTTTTGAAAGGAAATACATGATTTTTTCACCTAATTGATTTGCATCTTTTGCGCCGCCTGAGGCTAAGAAATCGTCAAAACCGTCGTCGCCGCTAAATTCCATGTAATAGAAATTTTCGTCGAGTTTCTTTACCGACAATGCGCCGCTTACTAAGTCGCCAAAAGTCATGTAGCCGACAAATCCGACAAGGATTATAAGTCCCAAAAGGGTGAAAAATATTATTTTTATCGCTTTTTTCATGGTAAAAAGAATTATTGTTTTTCTTTGGAATAACACTTTTTACACGCACCATGCCGCATACAGTGGCACTGACTTTATCTGATTCTTGAAACCAAAATTCTTTGCAGAAATTCTTATCGCATATTCAGGTGAGAATTTTTGCATATAGACATTGAGACTTTTGGAAGTAACGTTTGTGGTGGATTTGACCTCTATCGGAATTATGCCGTCGCCACTGCGGACAATAAAATCAACCTCCGCCTGACTTCCGCTTGTCCAATAATACGGCTCGTAACCATTGACGCGCAACTGCGAAAAAACATAATTTTCTGTCAGACCACCTAAAAAATTATTTAGCAAAGGGTTAGAAAACATCACGTCATTATACAAAATATCCTGAGCCCGACAGCAAAGCCCTGTGTCGCTCATATAAAACTTAAAGTCGGACATACTGCTATAGGCTCGGAGTGGCAGCATAATCTGTTCCAAACGATAGACTCGCGAGGCAATGCCAGCAAGACACACCCATTCGATTGCATTCTCAAACTCGCTCGCACGCGATCCAGACTTGATGTATTTGTATTGAAACTTTTTGTTTTCCTTTGACAATTGAGTGCTGATATTGGAATAGACGAGTTTAGTCTTGGGAATTTCCGACTGTTTGTTGTATTTGCCCATATCGTTTTGGTACGCCGAAAGAATGTCGCCGCCGATAATTGCCGCAAGATTAGGGCTTTGTGTCCTCATAAATTCTGACACAACTGCAGGCATTCCGCCAATGAAAAGATATTCGCGATAAAGTTTCAGAGCATAATCGTGCAGAGCGTCATCTAAGGGTATATTATTGTCGAAACTTTTTTTGATGCTGACCGCCAACTTTTCCTCGCCCTTCGCCCAAAGGTATTCTTCAAAATCCATTGGATACATATCCAAAAATTGAACCTTTCCAACAGGAAAAGAATTCTCGCCCCTATTGACCGACACTCCCAACAACGAACCCATCGCAATCAAATGATATTCAGGAGAATCCTCACAAAAATATTTCAGTGATGTCAACGCTTCAGGACACGCTTGAACCTCGTCAAAAACCAAAAGTGTCTTTTCCGAAAAAATACGTTGACGTTTAAGTGTTTCGATTTTTGGAACAATCTCCTGTGGCGAAAGGTTGTTGAAAATGGAGGCAAGATTCTTGTCTTTTTCAAAGTTGCAATATACAATTTCCTGATATTCAGTGTTTCCAAAATAATTGACAATGTAAGTCTTGCCCGTCTGCCTTGCGCCTTGTAAGATAAGCGGCATACGGTTTGAGGAGTTTTTCCACTCAATTAGTTTATCTAAAATTTTTCGTTTCATAATCAATCATCTCCCAAAAAATGCAAATTTAATAATTATTTTTACATTTTTCAAGAGATGAATTGAAGAAAAATTTGCAATTTATCTAACTATTCCGTCTTTAAAGTCTTGACGGGATTTTCGTTGGCGGCTCTGAAACTTGCCGCTGAAACCACAAGGGCTGATATGGTCGCTGTCAACAAAACGTCGATTTCATTTGAACGGGCAGACACGTAGGCCAGCATTAATGTCGATTCAAATGAAATTAACGTAATCTACATCACAAAAAAATCTCTTAATAAAAGCACCAATTAAAAAAAATATCTATCTTTACGGCATAAAAAAAGTTGCAAAAATGAATTAATTGTAGCCCAAAATGTACACTTCAATAATAAATAATAGCGAATCGCTGCAAGATAAACTGATTGAAAACTACTACATACTCAACCAGATAATTCATTCTATAAATACAGGAACCGTAATTGTTTTTGAAAAAAAAATAATTCATATCAATAACGAAACCCGAAAAATATCGCAACGCACCTACAAAGAAATGGAAAACGGCATACACGGAATAGTATGCCACAATGACATAAAAAAAGTATTAAGAGCCTACACCGCTGTACTTCGCAATTTTAGCAACACTTGCGAAATAGTTTTTAACATTATTATGCCCGATAAAACTACCAAAAGGCTCGAAGCAAAGTTTTGCAGAATAAAAATAATAGAAAAAACTGCAGTTTTGGTAATGCTGCACGAAAAAAACTCATCAATTAATTTTAAATACGATGGGCGAATTACCCAACAATTTTGGCGACAATATAGAACAGAATATTCTTCCCTATTTGCCGACAAACACGATTTTATTATTTTACTCGACAAAAATTATCTCGTAACCAATATAAGCAAAAAAATAGAATATATAACTGGGATAAATCCACAAAATTTCATCGGGAAAAGACTCGACACCATCATAAATATAAATCCACTTATGGAATTTGCAAAAACCATCAACGATTTTTCTTTGATGGCCAACAACGAATACAGCCGAGCAATAAAAAAAATACGTGTAGAATTAACACCACCTAATGAACAAAAATCAATCTACCAATTTTGCATCGCAGCCGTTAATATATATTCTAAACACGAAGGATATTGCATAGTAGCCAAATCAGAAACAGAATTAGAAAATAAAAAACATTACACAAAAGACAATCTGCCAGCCTTTATCTCAAACATATCACACGAATTTAGAAGTCCACTAAACGCCATAATCGGTTTTAGCAATATTATAACCGACGAAAACCTAAGCCCACATGAACGCAATCTCTACCTTAGATACATAAAACAGAGTTGCAATTCATTGCTCAACATCGTCAACGACCTTGTTGATATAAACAAAATAGACCAAGATAAAATAACAATATCAAAAACGTTTTTTTCTATCAATAAACTTTTTGACGAACTTGAAGCATATTGTGTACAATACAAACATCAATTCAACAAACCAAAAATAAAAATAATAAAATCTCAACAATATACAGATTCGGAATTTAAAGTTTTGGGCGATGCACAACGCATATCACAAATAATGATAAATTTACTATGTAACGCATTCAAATTCACCGAAAAAGGATTTGTAAAATACGAATATCATACCCAAAACAATAATGGCAAACAAGAACTACTACTCACAGTTTCTGACACTGGAATTGGCATTCCAAAAGACAAGCAAAGCATAATATTCAATAGATTTGAACAAATATCCAACCAACCGAAATACAACGGAATAGGTCTTGGATTGTCAATAACAAAAAATCTTGTTGAACTAATGAAAGGAACAATAACGCTCGAATCGGAGCAAGGCAAAGGCTCAACATTTAAAATAACACTTCCTACACAAACCGCAGATTTTCAAACTGATATACAAAAAATTCAAAAACAAGTTACAAACAACGGCGACCTCGCTGGTAAAACAATAATAATAGCCGAAGACGCTCAAATAAATTTCATTTTACTACAAAAAATATTAATGAAAACTGGAGCAAAAATACTTTGGGCAAAAAATGGCGAAGAATGTATAGAAACTTTCAAAAACAATCCAAATGCTAATCTTATACTAATGGACATGCAAATGCCTATAAAAGACGGATATGCCGCTACAAAAGAAATTCTCAAATTAGACGGTTCTGTGCCAGTAATAGCGCAGACAGCCTTTAGCATGGCCGACGAAAAGAAAAGAATATTAGAATGTGGTTGCATAGACTACATTTCAAAACCAATAGACAGAGCCGAACTACTAAAAAAAATAAAAACTGTAATAAGATAACTTAAGAAGAGCTCTAAAAATTAGTTTTTTTAGGCGCGCAAAATCGAGAAACAAGAGTTTACTGATTGTAAATGAGTATTTTGAAATTGAAATGCAACGAAGAAAAAGCAATTTTTAGTCCCCGTTAAACCAACACAAAACTACCAACATAATACAAGTTACTTTAAAAACATAACAATATTAACGCTAAAAAAATTGGTTTAAAAGCAAAAAACAAAAAAATATTTTATAACTTTGGCGGTCAAAAAAAAATTAGAACAAAAATGCTGCTAAGGCTAAAAATAACTAATTATGCTTTAATTGCCGAATCGGAAATAAACTTCGGCACAGGAATGTCTGTAATAACTGGCGAAACAGGCGCAGGCAAATCTATACTTCTCGGTGCATTGGCATTGCTACTTGGTAGCCGAGCCGATAGTTCAATTATAAAACAAGGTGAAAAAAAATGCATTGTTGAAGCCGATTTTGACATTACAAATTACAACCTTCAAGAGTTTTTCGACCAAAACGACTTAGATTATTGCCCAACAACCAATATTCGTCGCGAAATAGCAGACTCTGGCAAATCGCGGGCTTTTGTCAACGATACACCTGTTAACCTAAACACTCTTAAAGATTTAGGAACACTTTTAACAGACATACATTCACAACACCAAACATTAGAAATTGGTCATGAAGATTTTCAAATAAAATTGATGGATGTTGTAGCAAAAAACGAAGACATATTGAAAGAATACAAAAACCTATACCATCAATATTCAAAAACAAAAGCCGAATTAGAAAAACTAAAAAAAGAAGCCGAAAAGAATGCCAAAGAATCAGAATTTCTACACTATAGATTCGACGAACTTGACAACGCAAAGTTAAAAGAAAACGAACAAACTGAACTTGAAGAAGAACTTGATGCTCTATCGCACAACGAAGATATAAAAAACGCACTATCAACAGCATGCGAAAAACTTTCAAGAACCGAAGATAATAATATTTTACTTAACTTAAAAGAAACGGTTTCATCGCTAAAAAAAATAGAAAATTTTTACCCAAAAATTAGCGAACTTGCCAATAGATTAGAACAAAGTTACATAGAAATCGACGACATTTATCGCGAACTTGACAATCTTGACGAAAACACAGAGTTTTCGCCCCAAAGACTCGAAACCGTAAGCAACCGCCTTGGCGAAATTTACGCATTAGAAAAAAAATACAATGCCGCCAACATGTCGGAACTAATAACAATGCACACCGAACTAAAAGAAAAACTCGCAACAATAGACAACTACGAAGAAAACACAGCCGAACTTGAAAAGCAACTACAAGAAACAACCCTACATCTAAACAAAAAATCTCAAGAACTTACACAAAGCCGTAAAAATGCTATCGAGAACCTCAAAACACAAACAAGTGAGCTTCTAATACAACTTGGAATGCCCAATGCAAAACTCGATGCTCAATTTACAACGCTAAACGACTTTACACCAATTGGTAAAGACAGCGTAAAATTTATGTTTTCGGCAAACAAAAACGTTGCATTACAAGATTTGTCGCGCACTGCATCAGGCGGAGAATTATCAAGATTAATGCTATGTATAAAATACATTTTATCAAATTCGGTAAAGCTTCCAACAATAATTTTCGACGAAATTGACACTGGAATTTCAGGAGATATAGCCGGCAAAATGGGTAATATGTTTGCACGCATGGCACAAAATATGCAAGTAATTTGCATAACACACTTACCACAAGTAGCCTCCAAAGGAAAACATCACTTCAAAGTATATAAACACGAAGTTAACGAAACCATAAAATCCGACATAAAAGAACTTTCGAGCGACGAAAGAATAACAGAAATTGCAGGAATGTTAAGCGGAGAAACCATAACAGAAGCCGCATTACAAAACGCCAAAGACCTTTTGAAAAACGCATAAAACTATAAAAAAGAATCATGGCAGAAATTAACATAAGAAACAAAAAAGCATCGTTTCAATACGAATTTTTAGAAAAATATACAGCTGGGATAGCACTTCTTGGCACCGAAATAAAATCAATACGCGACGGCAAGGCTGCTCTAACCGACTCATATTGTAGTTTTACAAAACACGAATTGTACGTTAAAATGTACATTGGCGAATATTCTCACGGTGGCTATGTTAACCACGACCCACGTCGCGAAAGAAAACTATTGTTAAAAAGAAAAGAACTTAACAAACTCGAAAAAAAACTACAAGACAACGGTCTTACAATAGTACCAATAAAACTTTTTATGACAAAACAAGGTTGGGTAAAAGTAGAAATAGCTCTTTGTCGTGGTAAAAAAATGGCCGACAAACGACAGTCGATAAAAGAGCGCGAAACAAAACGCGAACTCGACCGCGCTATGAAACGATAAAAATGAATTGGAATCTTTTTTTTAAACGAAAACAAGAATATATAAAAAAAGTAATCTACTCTCTGTCACAAAACTTCAAAGACAGCGAACTTTCATCGCCAAAAACCAAACGCATTTGCTTTATGGCAATTGCGGCTATTTTAGCGATAGTGATTGTTTTTTTGCTTGCCAACAAACAATCACCACAAAAACAAAACAATTTTGACATAGCCATAAAAAATTACCGAAACGATATAATGCTATATTCAAAGCAGTTTAATCTCAATCCAAACTATCTTATGGCGGTAATAATGCTCGAATCGAGTGGAAAACCCGATGTTCCATGCCGATTTGAACCCAACGTATTCAAAAAACTTAAAGACGTAAAAGCCAACAAGTTAGCACATTTAGAATACATCACAAGCCAAGATCTAAAAAACGCTGACGAAGCTGCCCTAAAAAACTTAGCATCAAGTTGGGGACCATTTCAACTAATGGGCTACAAGTGCATACACCTTGGCATTAAAATAAAAGATCTTCGTGGTCCAAATGCTCTATATTACGGAGTTTTTTGGATTGACGAAACATACGGAGAATACGTTAGACAAGGGCGATACCAAGATGCATTTCATATTCACAACACCGGACACCCAGTACCAACTAACGGAAAATATCGCACTTACGACCCAAAATATGTTACCAAAGGCATAGAATACATGAAATATTTTGAACAAAATATGAAATAGTCGCTAAAACATTTGCATATTTTTTGATAACAAAAAAATAATTATTAATTTTGAATTTTAACAACACAATTTAAACTAAAAAAAATGGGTATATTATTATCAATCGTCATCGGCATTGTTGCTGGTTTTGTAGCTGGCAAACTAATGCGTGGAGCAGGGTTTGGACTCATTGTCAACCTGTTGCTCGGTATAGCAGGTAGCCTTATTGGCAATTGGGTTGCAAACTTATGTAACATCAACCTTGGCGGGATTATCGGAGAATTACTTATTTCTACTGGTGGTGCCATTTTGCTACTTTTTTTAATATCATTTTTTAAAAAATAACAAAATAAAAACTCTAATATAACGGAACAAAATTTAAACACCTATGTTCCGTTATATATTTTTTTATAACCCAACTTTCACAAGTAAAAAACTTTATAAAAACAAATGCGAAAGTACGACAAACTAACTTTGGTAATGAACAGAATTAAAAATATATTTTTAACAACCAGTCTTGCATTTTTAGCCTCAACTGCAAGCGCACAATTTCAAGTATATCAAGGAAAATACGCAGTGAAATTTACAGACAAAATTGGTTCGGGATATTCATTAAGCCAACCAGAAGAATTTTTGTCGCAAAAAGCACTCGATAGACGCAAAAAATATTCAATAGAAATCAATAGTCTTGATTTGCCCGTTAGCAAACTCTATATCGACTCTCTAAAAGCAATGGGATACGAAATACATGGAGTTTCAAAATGGCTCAACTGCGCCGTTGTTATCTGCGACAGCGCAAAAATAATGGAACTAAAAAATGTCGATTTTGTTGACTTTAACTACAATTGGAGACCCGATATAGAAAAACCAAAATCAACAAACGAAAAAATTACACGTCCAAAACTAAAAATAAAAGGTGTACCCGTTGATATTAAACCCAATTTAAAATACGGCAAAGCATCCAATCAAAACACCATGCTCAATATACAAGCACTTCACAACGAAGGATTTCAAGGTCAAGGTGTTGTGGCTGCCCTACTCGATGCTGGATTTTATCATGCAGACCAATTACCAGCATTTAAAACAGCCTTTGAAAACGGACATTTTCTTGGAGCATACGACTTTGTTGACCGCGACACAACAGTTTTTGGTAGCGACACCCATGGAATGAACGCTTTATCGTGTATTGTGGCCAACATTCCCGACGAATTTGTTGGAACAGCTCCCGAAGCATCTTTTTATCTATTCAGAACAGAAGACGGAGCAACCGAAAACATAATTGAAGAGTTTAACTGGGCTTTTGCCGCCGAAAAAGCCGACAGCCTTGGCGTTGACCTAATCCATAGTTCATTGGGTTACACCAAATTTGACGATACAACCAAAACTTACGTTTACAAAAACATAGATGGCAACACAGCCATAAGCACAATAGCAGCCGATATTGCAGCATCAAAAGGTATAGTTGTTACCGTAAGTGCAGGAAACGAAGGCGATGAACCTTGGAAATACGTATCGTCCCCCGCTGATGCAGATAGCATATTAGCAGTTGGAGCTGTTAATAAAGAAAGAAAAATAGCATATTTTAGTTCACGTGGACCAACATACGACCAAAGAGTAAAACCAGACGTATGCGCACGTGGTTTATACTCCACCGTTGAGGGCGCATCGGGACACGCCACCACAGCAAGCGGAACATCTTTTTCGGGTCCAATACTTGCTGGTGCAGTTTTATGTCTTATGCAAGCACATCCTAATGCTGCCCCAATGGACATAATAAATGCAGTAAAAGCAGCAGGCGACAAATACGACAAACCTGACGGTAATTATGGTTATGGTATTCCTAATTTTTTTATAGCACATAAAATATTGGAATCCAATAAATTATAAATTATTTAATTTTAGCAATACAAAATTTATTTAGTGATGTTCTAAAAATTTGTTTTTTCAAAACGTATAACAAAGCAGAAAAAGCAATTTTTAGAACACAATTTTAAATTATGCATTGGCCAAATTATTTAAAAAACCATTACGTAAAAAAGTGAATTTAAATTACAAAGAAGCGGAAGAATTTCTATTTAACCAACTTCCAATGTTTCAACGTGTTGGCGGCACTGCATACAAAAACACCTTGGAAACAACAGAGGCATTAGATAAATATTTTGGTCATCCCCACCGCAATTTCAAAAACGTCCACATTGCAGGAACAAACGGTAAAGGGTCTGTTTCAAATTTTATAGCCTCGGTGTTACAAGAAGCAGGCTACAAAACAGGACTCTACACGTCGCCACACATTCTCGATTTTAAAGAACGAATCCGCATAAATGGTAAAAAAATTGAAGAACAATTTGTAACAGATTTTGTTAATAAATATTCCGAAATATTTATGCCAATGAAACCATCGTTTTTTGAACTCACTGTGGCAATGTGTTTTGAATATTTTAAAAATCAGAAAATTGATGTAGGAGTTATCGAAGTTGGTATGGGCGGACGACTTGACAGCACCAACATTATAAAACCCGAAGTTTCGGTAATAACCAACATTGCTCTCGACCATGTGCAGTTTCTTGGAAATACCGTAAAAGAAATAGCCGCCGAAAAAGCAGGAATAATAAAACATGGAGTTCCCGTTGTTGTTGGTGAGAGCGATACTAAAACCAACAGCGTATTTTTAAAAAAAGCAGAAGAAATGGAAGCCCCAATAATATTGGCATCCAACAAATTAAGTACATCACAAGGCATTATTTCTGACGATGGCAAACAGATATTCAATGTTTTTTGCGGTGGAATGTTGCGCTATGCTGGGCTAAAATGCGGACAAATAGGCATTTATCAACAAAAAAACGTAATAACAGCACTTGCAGCAATAGAGCAACTCCAAACAAATGGGTTTAATATTTCGCAAAAAAATATTTACGACGGGTTTGAAAACGTAAACCAAAACACAGGATTTTTCGGGCGTTGGCAAGTGGTAAGCCAAAATCCGCTAACTGTATGCGATACAGGTCATAATTTTGCAGGTTTAAGTTTAACAATAGAGCAAATTAACAAACAGAAATTCAACATTTTACGCATGGTAATAGGATTTGTTAGCGACAAAGACATAACCTCAATGCTAAAAATTCTTCCCAAAAATGCCGAATATTATTTTTGTAATGCAGCCATTAGACGCGCCCTACCTGCTGACGAGCTAAAAGCACAAGCAGAAAATTACGGTCTAAAAGGACGGGCATTTTCATCGGTAAAATTAGCCCTCGAAACAGCCAAATCAGATGCCACGCAAGATGATTTTATATTTATCGGTGGCAGCAATTTTGTAGTAGCAGAAGCATTATAACAAAAAACTACGGAAATAAAATGTGTTTTTCCGTAGTTTTTTTTGTAAACAATAATTCTATAATACAAAAACTAAAACAGATTTTTCCAAGAATCAATTTTTGAGAAAAAATAGTGTGGAGCATCAATTTCGTTGATTTCAACATTTTGTTGCTGCCAATAGTTTTTTTGATTAATAGCACTGAAAATCAAATCATTAGAAGAAACAATGGCTTTTGTCCAATTTTTGGGTTTATAACTATCTTTACGACATGTAAGGCGATAAAAAAAACTTAATTCGTCGCTGATAGACGAAAAACTACGACTATTTTCTATCTGTTTAAAACTTTCATAACATTGTTTAGACGCACACATACGAAAATTAAATTTTTCTAAACTACTAACACTCAAATTATTAAGCGTAGCTTTAAAAATATTTTCAGCTATTCCAAATTTATTATCAACAGGTTTTTCTGTTCCGTTAATAGCAATTTTTAAATCAAAACTATTAAATACACTATCTGACAAAAGCGATGCCGCATAAACACCAAGAGAAAAAGCAATTAATATTTTTTTATCATATTTTAAAAAATCAATCTGCGATACTTCCTTAAACATTAGATTTTGATGTTCATAATAACAAAACACATCAAAATCTTTACTATCAATATTTTCAATATGTTTTGGTGTTAATCCCCACCCTTGAAAAAAAACAATTAAATTCATAAAATTTCATATTTTTATTATATATAAAAATAATAAACTACGTACAAATTTAATCCCAAAAGTCTTCTTATAAAAAAAATCACTATTATTTTTTTTATAACAAAACATTAAGAAAAATGCAAGTTAGTATTTTTTATAATATTTTTTTTGGGTTAAAATTTCTGTTTTCTACTTTTGCAACAACAAAATGTACGAAAATTAAAATTAATAACAAAATAATTAAAAAAAAATGAAAAAATTAGTTTTTGCGCTTGTTTGCGCATTGGGTATCAGCACATTAGCTACTGCACAAACTGCAAATGAAGCACAAGTAGCTTTCGACAAAGCTGGTACATTAAAAACTGGATTTACTATCACTTACAACAACAATGTTAAAGACGTAAACCTTGCCGTAGCCAACCGCGCATCAAAAGACAAACTCAAAGGAAAGGGCGTTAGCAAAGGTGTTACAAAATTTGAAGCTATCAACTACCCAACCGTTTGCGCTCAACAATGCGACCTTTATATAAAAGTTGATGGCACAGATAAAACAAGTACAGTAACAGCCTTTGTATCAAAAGGTTACGACAATTTTGTTACTTCAGCTAACGATGCTGAAACAGCAAATCGTACAAAAGCATTCTTGGAAAGCCTTGCAAAAGACATTGATGCTGTTGCATTGAAAAACCAAATAGCTGCTCAAGAAAAAGTTTTGGCTACTGCTGAAAAAACTTACAAAAAACAAGCTGATGCTCAAGCCAAAGCTGAAAAAGAGCTCGAAAACATTAAGAACGAAACAAAAAAACTTGACGCTGAACGTCAAAATCAAAAAACTGTTCTCGACCAATTGAAAGAAAAACTTAACAATTACAAATAGTGTTAATCAACAAATAAAAAAACGGTTGCTGATAAAATCAACAACCGTTTTTTTTTGTACTAAATTTTTCTTATCTACTATTTCTTGAAAAAAGAATTAACAAGACCACCCAAAACATTACGCAAAAAACTATCTTTCTTTGTAACGTTTTTAATTATTTCACGAGTAGCAGTTTTTGCAACAGTATTCATGGTTTTGTCAAATGTTGATTGCTTACTGCTTTTTGATTTTTTTTCTTCCTTTGCTTTTTCTTTTTCTTCTTTAGCCTTTTGTTTAGCTTTTTCGGCTTCTTCTTTTTCTGCTTGTTCTTTTTGCGATTGCTCTAACAATATTTCAAAAGCACTTTCGTTATCAACCATCTGGTCGTACACCCCAAAAATAGGTGATTTTTTTATCAATTCGCTACGTTGTTCGTTAGAAATTGCACCAATTTGGCTCAACGGAAATAGTATTTTTGCACGTTCCACCACCGTAGGCGCGCCTTTTTCGTCAAGAAAAGATACCAATGCCTCTCCTGTTTCAAGGTTTTGAATAGCATCTTCGGTACTAAATTCTGGATTTGGTCTAAAACTTTGAGCTGCTGCTTTTACATTTTTCTTATCCTTAGGCGTATAGGCACGCAACGCATGTTGAACACGATTACCAAGTTGACCAAGAATAGCATCAGGAATATCTGATGGGCTTTGCGAAATAAAGTAGATACCAACGCCTTTGCTTCGTATCAACCTTATCACCTGCTCTATCTTTTCAACCATAGCCTTTGATGTACCATCAAAAAGCATGTGAGCTTCGTCGAAAAAGAATACAAGTTTTGGCAAATCCATGTCGCCAATTTCTGGCATATAAGAATATAACTCACTCATTAGCCATAACATAAACGTTGAATAAAGTTTTGGTTGCAACATTAATTTGTCTGCCGCAAGCACACTCATAACGCCCTTTCCGCCTTCTGTTGCCAACAAATCTTGAATATTAAATGCTGGCTCACCAAAAAACTTGTTGGCTCCTTGGTTTTCTAATGCCAAAAGAGCACGTTGTATTGCTCCAACACTTTGAGATGTTATATTGCCGTATTGAGTTGTAAACTTAGAAGAATTTTTTGCAACATACTCGAGCATTGCTCTTAAATCCTTAAGGTCCAACAATTTAAGTTTATTATCATCGGCTATACGAAATACAATATTAAGTATTCCAGTTTGAGTTTCATTAAGTTCGAGCAAACGCGCAAGCATATCTGGACCCATTTGCGAAATTGTACACCTTATAGGATGTCCTTGCTCGCCATAAACATCATAAAACCTTACTGGACAAGCTTGAAACTCAGGATTTTCTATTTCAAACTCGTCAAGGCGTTTTTCTATAAATCCCGACATCTTACCTTGTTGACTTATGCCGCTTAGGTCTCCTTTCATATCAGCCATAAAACACGGCACACCTGCCTGACAGAATGTTTCTGCCAATACTTGCAACGTTACAGTTTTACCTGTTCCCGTAGCACCAGCAACCAAACCATGTCGATTGGCCATTTTGCCAATTATGCTAATTGCGCCTTTTGAACTATGGGCTATATATAGCCCTCGGTCTTTTGTAAACATATTTGTGATATTTTGCGTTTTGTTATTCTCCAATTTTTTTTAATTATCTACCACTGTACCAGCCACCATAGCAAGTGCTATAGAATAAAGTTTTGATTGTGCCGAATCGCCCCTCGAAGTAAGCACCACTGGTGCTTTTGTGCCAGCCAAACATCCCGCAACCTGTGCACCTGCAAGTTTTGTGTTGGTTTTATAAAAAGAATTACCAGCCTCAATATCTGGAAAAATTAGGCAATCGGCATCACCTACAACTTCGTTTGTTACACCTTTTATTTGTGCCGCTTGGGAATTAATTGCCAAATCAAGACTAAGAGGTCCTTCTGCCATACATTGTCCAAGTTGATGACGATCGCTCATTTTTGAAATTACGGCGGCATCAGGACCAGCAATTATTGCATTAGAAATAAGCTCTGTCGCCGCCAAAACAGCCACTTTGGGCAATGGATTTCCTAAAATGTGAGCCATAGCCGAAAGTGCATTGAGTATTATAAGCTTTTGTTTCAAATCTGGTTGTGGCAAAATGGCAGAATCTCCAAAAATTATAAGTTTATGATAATTAGGATTTTCCATCACAGCCACATGTGTTATTGCCGTAGAACCAGCAATAAGTCCACTATTTCGCCGTAAAACAGCTTTTAGATATTTTTCAGAACTAATAAGTCCTTTCATAAGAAAATCAGCTTCGCCATCAGCCACCAAACCAACAGCCTTAGATAGGGCTTCATCATCATCTTTAAAATCACAAATTTCAAAGTTACCAATCTCAACATCAGCAACTTGAGCGGCAAAACCTATTTTAGCGGCATCACCGCACAATACGGCGGTTATCATTCCCCGTCTGCGGGCGTTATCAACGGCTTGCAATGTATGCACATCATAAGGACAAGCCACCGACAACTTCCTTTTCTGTTTTTGTTGCGCCATCAACAAAATTTCTTCCAGTTTTTTAATCATTTTGATTCGCTGTTGGTGAATATTATTTTTGCCAAAGGTAATGTTTTTGTTTTATTTTCAATTAAAGAATCAATTTTTTTTTAATTTTAGATTTTTTGTTGTTTTTTATTAGAAGTTTACTATATTCGCAACTGAAAAGTCAAAAAACAATAAAAAAAATTATACAACATAATTACATAAAAAAGTTTTTTGCCCGATATTTGCACTATCAACCAAAAATAAAATTAATTTGCGTACTTGGTTTAAAATATTTACCATCGCATTATTTACAATGCTTATAACGTCCCAAACGGCACGTTCGCAACACTATTACATATTTGACCAATACCGCAATCCTCATGAAAAAGACATAACCAACAAACTTCTTAACTACATTTCCGACACCGTTTCTGCCATAAAAACATTGTCGGAAATAGAAAAAAAAATCCAACAAGAAAAAAATTATAAGTCAGCTGTTGGCTCATATTGCAGACTTTACAACGTATATGACAAACTTAATAACGAATCTGGCAAAATGCGATGCCAATTTGCAATAGACTCATTAGCAAAAATTTACAAAGACAGCGATGCAAGTTTTATGAGCATAGCCATAACCGCTGAAAGTAACATTATACACAGCAAATTATCAGATGCAGAAAAAATAATAACCCAAAATATTGACTATTTCAACAAAATTAACAATATGCAGGCCGCAGCAAGGCTTTATTCAATGTTGGGTATGGTATATGTGGAACAACAAGTTCCTTACTTAGCGATGCAAAATTGTTTTAAAGCCGAAAATTGTGCCAAAAAAAATAATGATAAAAAGTTATTAGCCGATATATACTACGATATCGCCAAACTCTATACCCTTATAAATGAAACTGATGAAGCTGAAAAATATATGATAGAAACCCACAACATATACTTTGAACTTGAAGATTTTGAAAACATGGGTATAACAAGCGTTGGACTTGGAACAATCAGCGAAATGAAAAACGATATTCCAATGGCTAATTTATATTACAAACAAGCTTTAGAAAAACTTATACCTTTTAACAATAACTTTTGGATAGCGCGCGCCTACAACGGAATTGGCAAAACTATTGAAATACGCGGAAACAAAGATGAAGCTCATATTAACTACATAATAAGTCTAAAATTAAGACAAAAAATTGGTAACGAAAAAGAATTAACAGACTCATACATAACTCTTGGAAAATATTATTTAAACAAAAATAAATTAGATAGTGCCGAATATTTTGTCCAAAAAGCCTACGACAACGCACGACAAGGAAAAGATTTAAGACAAAAACAAAGTTCGGCAAGAATACTATCTCTTATTTTCAAACAAAAAAAGGATTATGCCAATGCGTTTAAATATTGTGAAATAGCACAAATTGTTCAAGACAGCTTAAACAACAACAACAACCTTAAGAATATAACCAAAATGCAAATGGAGCATACCTTTGAGCAAGAACGCAAAAAAAATGAAGTTTACAGAATAGAAAAAGAAAGTGAAATAAAAGCCAAAAATACCACAATGCTACTTAGCATAATTATAATCATAATAATATTTTTTATATCAATAATTGCAATTAGACAATACATTAAACAGAAAAAAAACAACAAAAAACTACAAGATCAAAAACACGAAATTCAAGAAAGATCTCTCGAACTTGAAGATAAAAACATCGAATTATCACGACTTTCATTTATAGCCAACAATACCGACAACGGAATAATAATTATCAATAATTTTTATGTAACAGAGTGGGTTAACTCATCACTGATAAAACACCTATGGCCAAACAACAACGACAAAAAAAAATCAGATTTTGAACGCCAACCAGTAAAAAATATTTTCGGAGAAGAAGTACTTTCATCACTAAAACAATGTCTCGACGAAAATAAAACAGTAAACTTTGAATTACTATGGCAAAAAAATATTTGGTTTCAAACCACACTCTCGCCATACAAAGAAATAAATGGCAATATAAAAATAATAGCTGTACTCACCGACATAAGTCAACAGAAAAAAGCTGAAACAGAGATAATTAAACAAAAACAAGACATAGAACGTAAAGCCACTCTCCTATCCACATACGCCGACGAACTACGCACCCAGAAAAATACTATATTAGAAAAAAACGAAGAACTAACAAGACAATCAGAAATATTAGAAAGCAACAACAAAGAACTCGAAAAACTATCAATAGTTGCTCAACAAACAGACAATTCAGTATTTATAGCCAATTCCAAAGGAGAAATACAATGGATTAACGAAGCATTTGAACGCCACTCTGGCTACACAATAGACGAATATCTAAAACTAAAAAAACATAACCTACTATATGCAAGCGACTATGTCGATTTTCCAAAAGTATTTGAAACCGTAAAAAAAGAAAAAAAATCGCAAACATATTCCTACAAAAGCTGTACAAAAGACGGTCATGAAATGTGGATGCAAACCAACCTCTCCCCTGTTGTTGACAGCGATGGAAACATACAAAGCCTTATAGCTGTATGTAGCGATGTAACACAAATAAAAATTGCTGAACAAAAAATAGCCGAACAAAACAAAGAAATAACCGATAGCATAGAATACGCCAGCCGAATCCAACAAGCACTACTACCATTGCCATTGTTCTTAAACGAAGTATTAAAATCATACTTTATAATCAATCTGCCCAAAAACATTGTCAGTGGCGACTTCCATTGGATTGCACACAAAAACGGCTATACAATAATAGCTGTAGCCGATTGCACTGGACACGGAATACCAGGAGCATTAATGAGTATGATCGGCACAGTAACTCTACAAAACGTTATAGAAACATCCAACAATTTTAGTGCATCAGAAATGCTAAACAAATTGAGGATTAAAATAATAAAACTACTCCACCAACGTGGCAAAAACAACGAAGCTCAAGACGGAATGGACATAAGTTTAATAATACACAACACACAAAATAACACCATTAACTACGCTGGAGCATACTCGTTTGCATATCTTCTTAGATTTGGAACTCCAGACCCTCAAACCCTCGAAACCGCAGACAAAAGCGGTAGCCGCATAACAATAGGCGAAAATAATGATGCGTATCTTTTCTCATTCAAACCCGACAAAATGCCAATCGGCATACACGCACGCGACCATGTACCATTCTCTGAAATAGAATTGAAAATAAACTCTGGCGACATTATATATCTATCATCCGACGGTTACTGCGACCAATTCGGTGGACCAAAATGTAAAAAATTCTTTACTACAAACTTTGAACGTATGTTACTCAAAAATTGTAAACTATCGCTCAACGACCAAAAAGAAGTATTACTAAGTACATTCTACGAATGGAAAGGCGATAACGAGCAAGTGGACGATGTTCACGTATTGTGTATAGAACTATAAAAAAAACAAAAATGCGATTATCCAACTATATAAAACTAACAGCCACAGACAGAAAACACATTATTATATTAACAATAATCGCCGCCGTAACACTTATAACCACAATAATATACAACCAAATAACCACTCAACAATCTAAAAAAGCAATATTAGCCGACACATCAATAAAAAACAAAATTTCATGGCTCGAAGAACAAACCAACGAACAAGAACAAGAAGAAATTGCATTATCACGACTTGATAAAAAAATAATCTCAATATACGACACCATTAAACTTTTCAATTTTGACCCAAACACCGTAACCACAACACAATTAAAGAAACTCGGACTAACCGAAAAACAGATTACAACAATAGACAACTATCGAAAAAACGGCGGCAAATTCACTACAAAAGAAGATTTTAGAAAAATTTACGGCATAAGAACCAAACAATATCAAATACTATCGCCATACATAACCCTAAAATCAGAAAAAGAAATAACATACAACAACAAAAAAATAAAAACACCTGAATACCAAACATTTGACCCAAACTTTGTAACAGAGCAACAATTATTGCAAATGAATTTTACACAAAAACAAATATCAACTTTCATAAACGATAGAACCCAAAAAGGAAGAAAATTTTATTGTATCAACGACGTAAAAAACTATTTCTTATTTAGAAATAGATTTCCAGACATAGAAACATACATAAAAATAGACCTCAAAAAACTCGCAAATGGTAAAAATTTATACAATCTCAACCAACTAACAAACAAAGATTTAGAAGCAATTGGCATAAAACCCACAGAAGCAAATGAAATTGTAAAAGCACGCCAAATACTCGGAGCATTTTACTCAATATCCCAGCTAAGAGATATTGGCATAAATCTATCAAAAGAAATAAAAAACACCTTATATATATGTAGTGGCGAAATACTAAAAAAAATAAAAATAAATGATGCAACACAACAAGAACTTGAACAACATCCCTACATAACCGCAAAACAAGCACAAAGCATAATTGATTATAAAAACCAAAATGGCAAAATATCAAACATAGAAACCATAGAAAAAATAGGGCTTTTTGACCAATGGCAACTAAAAAAATTAGAAAAATACGTCGAATTTTAAGCATAAAAAAGATTTTTTTACAAAAAAATTAACGCTATTTAATTGTTTTATTGCAAAATAGGTTAAAACAAAAGATTTTTTTTTAAAATAAATAAAAAAATCTAATTAAAAATACTTACCTTTGTGCGATTATTAGAGTTTATAATTTTTGCAGACAAAAAAAAACTAATAAAACCGATATGTCAAAAGTTATTGCAATAGCCAACCAGAAAGGCGGTGTAGGCAAAACTACAACCGCAATCAACCTCGGAGCGTCGCTTGCCGTGTTGGACAAAAAAATATTATTAATTGATGCCGACCCACAGGCAAACGCCACCTCAGGTTTAGGCTTTGACTTAAAAAGCATTGAAAAAAGCATTTACGATTGTCTTGTGGAAGATACAATAAAACCAGAGGACGTAATACTAAAAACCGATGTTGACGGGTTGGATCTCATTCCATCGCACATCGATTTGGTGGGCGCAGAAATAGAAATGCTCGAAAAAGAAGGTCGCGAACAAATTATGAAACGTTTTTTGGCACAGACCAATGGACAATACGACTACGTACTCATAGACTGCTCGCCTTCGCTTGGATTGTTAACGCTCAACGCTTTAACTGCCGCAGATAGTGTTATAATTCCAGTACAATGCGAATACTTCGCACTCGAAGGTCTTGGAAAACTGCTCAACACAGTAAAAATGATACAAGGAAGACTCAATACTTCGTTACAAATAGAAGGTTTTCTACTCACGATGTACGATTCGAGATTAAGACTTTCAAACCAAGTAGTAGAAGAAGTAAGGCAACACTTCCAAGATATGGTATTTAAAACATTGATACTAAGGAATATACGTTTGAGTGAAGCTCCAAGTTTCGGCAAACCAGTAATACAATATGATGCCAATTCTAACGGCGCAATAAATTACTTAAATCTTGCAAAAGAAATATTGGAAAACAACGCTATACAAGCAAACGCATAACACCAGAAAAATCCTACAAAAAACAAAAAGAACAAAACCAAAATGGCTATACATAAAGGAGGACTTGGTCGCGGACTTGGAGCACTAATATCCGATAATACCTACACTGCCAAACCCGAAGAAGTAATATCTTCGGGCAACATAGCAGAAGTAGAGATTTCGAAAATAGAACCCAATCCCGACCAACCGCGAACAGTTTTCGACGAAGAAAAACTCAACGAACTTGCCGATTCTATAAAAAATCTTGGCATAATACAGCCGTTGACCCTACGAAAACTCGAAGACGATAGGTTTCAAATTATATCAGGAGAAAGGCGTTATCGCGCCTCAAAAATCGCTGGATTAGAAAAAGTGCCAGCCTACATCCGCGAAGCTGACGACAACACCGTTTTGGAATTGGCATTGGTAGAAAACATTCAACGCGAAGACCTTAATGCCATAGAAGTGGCTATAAGTTATCGTCGTCTTGTGGAAGAATGTAACATTTCGCAAGAAGACCTTAGCAAACGCGTAGGAAAAGGACGTACAACGATTACTAATTTTCTACGCCTATTAAAACTTCCTGATGAAATACAAGCCGCCTTACGAAACAAACTAATATCTGTTGGTCAAGTAAGACCGCTAATAAGCATTGAAGACGAAAATCTGCAGGTTGAATTGTTTAGAAAAATATATGAAAACAGGCTTTCGGCTCGACAAGTAGAAGAACTTGTTAAAAATCCCGACGGATATATTATCGGCAACGAAAACCAACAAAACGAAGAAGAAAAAAGCGAGCAAACAAACGACGATGACGCTCAAAATACCAAAAAAGTATTAACAAAAGTGCAGCGTCCAAAATTAAGCAACGAACAAAAACAACTAAAAAAGGATTTTTCTCAAAAATTCAATGTGCCTATAGATTTAAAAGTTGATAGTAAGGGAAGTTGCAAACTTACATTTAACCTAAACTCGCAGGAAGACTACGAAAAAATAATAAACATGCTTAACAGCATACAACTTTAAATTTTAGCATGTGGAAAATTGTTCGCATCTTTAGTTTAATGTTTTTGTTGGCGATGATGTTGCCAGCAAAAACATTAAACGCACAAAATCCTGATGAGCCAGACCTAAAAGATCCAGCCGTAAAACAGGGATACAGAGAAGGAAACCGTGATAGCACACGCGGACGTTTTTCTGTTGACGGCGACAACTACCAATTTGTAGAAGACAGCGAATACCTAAACGACTCCAATTTTGTAGCTCCGACAAAAAATCCCAAACTCGCAGGATGGCTGTCGTTTGCAGTACCAGGAGCCGGTCAAATTTATAACGGACAATATTGGAAAGTACCCATAATATACGGTGCAGCAGGATCACTTATTTTTGTTTCCAAATTCTACAATATTCGCTACAAACAAATAAAAAACGATGAACGCTACTTTCTCGCTATGGCAGCAGGCGACACAACATCAGCGGGACGAAGTTTTTATGGACTTACAAACGAGTCTGACATTGTTTATTATATGCGCAAATACCGTCGATACAGAGATATGTGCTATATTGGTATGTTCCTTGTATATATGATGAATATATTTGATGCCGTTGTTGATGCGCATCTTTACGACTACAACGTTACCGACGACATCGCTCTGCACATAGAGCCATTCACAGCACCGTCGTCTTTTTATTGCAACAATGCCGTTTTTGGCGCAAGAATTGTATTGAAATTTTAACAAGAATTAAAATATAAAATTTTTTTTTTACATTATGCAGAAATTTATTCTATCATTATTAACAGCAGGATGCTTAACGGCAGTTTCTACGGTTGCCACAGCACAAGAAAACGACTCGCTCAGTGTTAGCGATGTTGAGTTTACACCTGCCGAAGAATTACGAATTGAAGAAGGTCAAGTTTCGGATGGTATCGACAGCCTTCTTTCTCTTTGGTACATAAAAAACACAATGGATTCAAAAGAAATGCGCTCAACCGTAGATTCAGACGCACTTCCAGTTTTTTATTCCGACTCTATCTACGAAGCATGCCTTAAACAAATACCTACAACATTTCCATTGGTATATAATCAAAAGGTAAAAGATTGGATAGAAATGTACATAAGACGTGGAAAATACCTCATGCCTATGATTTTAGGAATGAGCCAATATTATTTTCCAATGATAGAGCCAGTGTTTGACAAATACGACATCCCTCTTGAATTAAAATACCTTACTATAGTAGAATCTGCACTTAATCCACGTGCCGTATCACGCGCTGGTGCAACAGGACTTTGGCAATTTATGTATGGAACTGGCAAAATGTACGGACTTGAAATCAATTCACTTATAGACGACAGACGCGACCCTGCCAAAGAAACTGAAGCAGCAGCTAAGTTTTTAAAAGATCTCTACAACATTTATGGAGATTGGGCTTTAGTAATTGCAGCATACAATTGTGGTCCCGGTAACGTTAACAAAGCTATAAAACGTTCTGGAGGCAAAACAAATTTTTGGGATATATACAAGTATCTACCAATGGAAACCCGAGGTTACGTTCCTGCATTCATAAGCGTTAATTATCTTATGAACTTCTACAAACAACACAACTACACACCAGTACAAGTACAAATGCCTGCTTATTCCGACACCGTTATGGTTTCGCAAAAACTTCACCTTGGTCAAGTTTCTGAAATGCTTGGTATTTCAATGGATCTTCTACGCGATCTTAATCCTCAATACAAAAAAGACATTATCCCTGGACAACTAAAACCCGAACCTTTAAGACTACCAGCTGACTTGGCTGTAAAATTTGCCGACCAAGAAAAAGAAATATATGCCTATAAAGATTCTATATACTTTGCCCCACAACACGGTACACCAGAATTTAGGCAAACAGCAAGTTCAACAGCAGCACGTAGCACCACTGCAAGCACGCACCGCTATACCCCAGAACCTTGCGATGCGTCAATTCCAGCAGGCTCAACAAAATTGTTTTACACTGTAAAACAAGGCGATACATTCGGTTTTATCTCCAACTGGTATGATGTAAAAATTACAAAACTAAAATGTTGGAACAATATCGAAGGCAACCGCCTAAACGTAGGTCAAAAACTTACTGTTTATGTGCCAACCAAAAAACTCAATACTTACAAAAACATCAATACGATGACATTTGAGCAAAAACAAGCACAAAAAAGTAATGCTATCGTAGCACAAAGCAGCACAACAGGAAAAACTCTCGACAAAAATTTTGAGTATTATACAATAAAACGTGGGGACAATATATCAACAATAGCAGCACGCTATCAAGGCATAACCGACCAAGACATAATGAAAATCAACGGTTTTACTGCCGCTGATGTACGTCGTCTTCAAATTGGTCAGGTTATAAAAATAAGAAGAAAAAACTAAAAATCTATTTTTTAACACAAAACATTGTTTGGGCGGAAAGCATCAATTTGTTTTTCGCCCGCTTTTTGTAAAACACAATTATATTTTACAAGTGAAACCATCAAACGTACTTTGGTTTGTTCTGGCGGTTCTGGCAGGATTAGCAATAATATCAGCAGTTTTTCCAGACAAAGGAATTGAAATAAACAAAAACACAACGTTGTATTTTCCTTCAATAGCAGACATTCTTTCAAGCAAAAATAAAAATAGTGATGCAAAAGATTCTGTATTGGCAGAAATTATAGAAAGCAACAAAGATGTTTTCAACGATACTCTTGCAGATATAATTGAACCCGAAAAAGAATACATCGACTCTACCCTACTCAACTTTAAAGCAAAACCAGTAAAAGCAGGAACAATAAAACAACTTCTTGAACTTCCCAACAACAACCTCGAATGTTTAAAAAAAATTTTCGACGCACTATCTTCGGGAAATGAATTACAAAAAACAATAAGAATACTGCACTATGGCGATTCTCAAATAGAAACGGACAGAATAACGGGTTATCTACGAGCACAAATACAAGCACAATTTGGAGGTTCTGGCCCCGGACTTGTACCAGCCAAAACCGCATACGACTACAAATCGCCAGTGGGCATAAAAAATTCTGAAAACTGGAAACGTTATACCATATTTCCAAAAACAGACACCGCTGTAAAACACTATCGCTATGGAGCATTAGCATCGTTCTGCATGTTTACTCAACCACGAAAACCTGCTCAAAAAAACAATGCAGCTCCAACAAACATTATTGACTCGCTCGCTACTGAAGACACAACAGTAGTAACAGCCTTAATAAACTCAGCCACCAATGCTATAACACCAGAAAACAAAAAACTACCCGAAATTCACAATGCTTCGCTAAAATTTGAATACCCACAATACAGCCGTGCAAACACACGGAACGTAAAACAATGCAAAATGTATTACGGAAACTGCAAAGAAAACTTTTTAGTTAAAGTTTTTGATGGAGAAACAATGCTTTTTTCCGACTCAGTAAAAGCCTCCGAATATTATTCAATAAAAAAATGGAATTTTGAAACTGCCCCACAAAATCTTCGAATGGAATTTTCGGCAACAGAAAGCCCAGAAATCTATTGTTTTGCCATGGACGGACGCTCAGGCGTTGCTGTTGACAATGTTGCATTGCGCGGTTGCTCTGGTACAATTTTTACACAAATGAACTCCGAATTTTTAAAAAACATGTACTCCGACATGAACGTAAAACTCGCAATACTCCAATTTGGCGGCAACACAGTTCCATACCTTACCAAAGAATCTGTAAAAAACTACAAAAGTATGTTTTCTGCACAATTACGACTATTAAGACGCATACGCCCCGACATGTCGATAATTGTAATTGGACCAGCAGATATGAGTACCAAAGTAGCTGACGAATATCAAACCTACGAAGTACTTCCAGATGTGGTGGAAGCAATGCGCCAAGCCGCCTTTGCTAACGGTTGCGCATTTTGGGACATGTATTCGGCAATGGGTGGCGAAAATTCAATGCCAAGTTGGGTTTTTAACGAGCCTGCACTGGCAGAAAAAGACTTTGTACACTTCACACCCAACGGTGCCAACATCATGGCAAAAATGTTTTACTCCGCTCTCATTGGAAGATACAACGAATATTTAAACAAAAAATAACTGTTTTAGAAAAATGAAATTTGTAAAACTTATTTTAGCACTAACATTTTTTTATTTCATAAAAATAACATCTGCCATATCGCAAGACTATCCATACGATATAACCAACTATAATTTTGTAAATTACGACAAAAATAAACTCATATTTTCTAACGACCCAACAAATTTTGAAAAAATTTTTGAAAAAATATATGCAATGATTTCCAACGGCAACCAAAGGTTAAACGTTGTTCAACTTGGAGCATCACATACACAAGCCGACATATTTTCTGGTCGTATGCGCTACCGACTACAATCGCTTCACCCAGGTATGGTTGGCTCGCGCGGCTTTATTTTTCCATACAAAATGACAAAATCCAACAATCCGTCCAACTATAGTATTTCATATACAGGATTTTGGAGTACATGCCGCAATATAGAATGGAAACGTGCTTGTCAACTTGGACTTGCTGGCATTTCGGCAACAACCTACGACGCAAATGCAACGCTAACAATAAAAATGAATCCAAACAACCCAATAAGTTACGATTTCAACATAATAAAAATAATAACAAAACCATATTCACCCGATATGTACGACATTGTACCAGACACAAAATGCGGCGGCTACACCGTAAAACGCATTGATAGTCTTGGTCTTACAGAATTTAAATTTGATAAATATCTTAAATCTGCAGCATTTCATTTAGAAAAATCAAAAGAAAACCAAAAAGAATTTACACTCTACGGCATATCACTCGAAAACGACAACCCTTCTGGGATAACTTACAGTGCAATAGGCGTTAACGGAGCGAGCATAAAATCGTGGTTAGCATGCGAATTTTTTGCAGGACAACTAAAACTTCTTCAACCAGATTGGATTGTAGTTTTTCTCGGTGTAAACGATGGCAACACAACCAATTTTAGCCAAGAAACATTCTACAACAACTATGTCCAACTGCTTGACAGAATAAAATTTCACTGTCCAAATGTAAACTTTACATTTGTTGTACCCAACGATTTCTATCTTTATAGAAAACGACCAAACCCAGCCGTTGCTAAAGAGGAAGATGCTATAAAACAACTCGTAAACAAATACAAAGCAACAATGTGGAGTCTTTACGACATGATGGGCGGATTTGGTTCATCATTAACATGGGTAAACAAAGGACTTATGGCTTACGACAAGGTACACATGACGGCATCGGGATACACTTTTTCTGCAGACATGTTTTTCAATGCCTTTTTAGAAGCGTATGACGATTATGTTGAAAAAAAAATTAGAAAAAACTAATAAAAAAAATTATAGTTTTTAATACATTTGTAAAATTTTATTTAACAAACAGTAATGGAATCTTTTTTGCAACTACTTGATTTAAAAAATATTTTCACCTATCAACAAGACAGACCTTTGCTGTTTACCCAATTTTATTTTTGGGGATTTTTTAGCATTGTATTGGTATTTTACGCATTGGTTTACAAACGCAAAGCACTAAGAAACATATACTTACTGCTATGCAGTTTGTTTTTTTACTACAAAACTGGCGGCATTTTTGTAATACTACTTGTATTTACCATTGTATCAGCCTTTTACATAACTAAACTAATGCACAAATGCCAAAACTCCATAGGAAAAAAATGGCTATTGGCTCTCGGAATAACACTAAACCTACTGATTTTGTTTTATTTCAAATACGCTGCATTTATTGTAAACTCCATAAATGACGTATTCCAAACTCAATTTCATGTTGTAAATTATTTTTCGCTTGCCACCAACAATTTGTTTAACACCAATTTTGTAACCGACAAAATATTTCTACCTGTAGGCATATCGTTTTTTACATTTCAAGCCATAAGTTATTGCGTGGATGTTTATCGAAAACAAATTGAACCCGTAAAAAGCGTTCTTGATTTTGGTTTTTACGTATCTTTTTTTCCTCAACTTGTTGCAGGACCTATTGTAAGAGCCTCTGAATTTATACCTCAACTCTACAAAGATTATTCATTAACCAAACAAGAATTTGGTCTTGCATTATTTATGGTATTAAAAGGATTAATAAAAAAAGTATTCATCTCCGACTATATCTCAATCAATTTTATCGATCGCGTATTCGATTCGCCCATGAAATATTCTGGCTTTGAAACCCTAATGTCGCTTTACGGCTATAGTCTACAAGTTTATACCGATTTTAGCGGCTACACCGACATAGCCATTGGACTTGCACTAATGATGGGATTTAGGTTAAGCATCAACTTCAACTCGCCATACAAAGCCAAAAGCGCGGCAGAATTTTGGCGACGTTGGCATATAAGCCTTTCAACGTGGCTACGCGACTATCTTTACATTCCAATAGGCGGCAACCGCAACGGCTCAGCTGGCGGATACATCTGTTGGGTGGTGTTTTTGTTGGTGATTGCCATGTTAGCAGGAAGTTGGAAATTGGCCGTAGCAATGTTTTCTGTTATGGGTGTATTGGCAATATTTGCAGCATTTTTCCCAAATTTTAAACTAACGCTAACCACCGCAATGAATAATCTAATAACCATGCTATTAGGTGGATTATGGCACGGTTCAAGTTGGATGTTTGTTATTTGGGGCGGCTACAACGGCATTGGATCTGTAGTATCAAAACTTTGGAAAAAAGAAAAACAAGTGTTACGATGGATAATATTTGCAGTTGCCAACATATCCACCGCCATAGCATATCACTTGGGCTATATAACCAATGTTAACGTATTGTGGCTTTGGGCAATAGCAGATTTTGTATGGTTTTTCTGCTACTTTACATGGTTGGTTAGAATATCCCAAACAAGACCTCATAAAATACTAAAATACATTCTTGGTGGAATATTAATAATGTTTTTTACGCTTTCTGCCACTGTAATAACTGGTTACTGGTTTACACAATATAAATATATTTGTTGGATTAGCCTAAGTTTATTCGCATTTTTAACATTCTACACAGCCGACAAAATAGACATCAACTACAAAGAAGACATAAGAATATCAGCGTTAATGTGGATAAACTTTTTCGTATCGCTATTTATTTGCTTTTGCGGCAATACCGACCCAGTTTTTGTAATCTACATGTTACTTTCGGCAATAATTTTGGCTGGTAATCAATTTTTCAGCGTTAAAAGACAACTCAAAGAGCCACAAAAATTCATACCATATTTTTGGGGTATATTCCTAACATTCAACTTTATAACATTTACACGTATATGGTTTAGAGCACCTGATATAGAAACCACCGAATTTATACTTGAACGACTACTTAATGGTTGGGATATAACACTAATACCCACAATGACAGAAAGTTACAAAAAAGTATTTGCAGTAATGTTATTTGGCTTTTTTGTACACTGGCTGTCAGCTCCGTTTAAAGAACGTTACACCCAATGGTTTATAAACACACCTATTTGGGCAAAAGTATTAATTAGCATAGCAATAATTTTTGTGCTGTATCAAGTAAAATCCTCTGATTTACAGCCTTTTATATATTTTCAATTTTAACGTATTATGGCAAGGACAAAAAAAACTGAAACCGATGCCGAAAACAAAAATAAATCGGCATCAAAAAGCAAAAGCTCCAAAAAATCAACATCTAAAAAAGCAGAAAGCCAACCAGAACAACAACAAAAAAAGGGCTTTTGGGCAAAACTATCCACTGCCGCACGCATAGGCTTAATTGCTGGTGCTGTTATAATTTTGGCAGTGGCAGCTGTATTCATAGTTTTTGCAAGGGCAAAAGTTCCAGACCAATCTATGGAAGGCACACTAAAACAAGGCGAAACTATTATTTTTAACAAATTTTCGATGCCAGAACAAGGCGAAATAGTGATTTTTAGAAATCCTGAAACGGATACTATTGTACCGGGACATACCGACAAAAATTATTACAAAATGTGTCGCAAATATGGCAAAAACTGGATTTCAAAAGCCGAACTTGCACCATTAAAACTCAAAAAAAGACCAGTTATGGTATCGCGATGCATCGCTGGACCTAACGAATTGGTGGAAATAAAAGACAACAAAGTTTTTGTAAACAAAAAACAAATAGCAGACCCCGAAAACATCAAAAGATTATATTTTGTTGTAAAAGAGGGCATTGTAAATGCAGCATCTCTTGATTCTATTGGTTTAACTAAAAACGATATTGAAGGAGAAAAAGAAAATATAGACGATTATATGGCTTTTTATAGACAAAAAAATACTCAAAACGGTAATATGTCGCTATATAGCCTAAGCAACGATGCGGCAGAAAAATTTGGAGAATTTTCTGTTGTAAAACATATAGAACCTGCTATTTTTCCCGTTGGACATTTCGACCCAATTGTTTTTCCGTATGCAGAAATGGGCAAAAAATCGTGGAACGAATCCAATTTTGGAGCGTTACGTATTCCAGCAAAAGGCATGAAACTTAACCTTTCGCCCTATTCTGTACAACTTTACCGCCGTGCCATAGAAGCATACGAAGGCAACACATTAGAAATTAAACCCGACGGATTTTATATTAACGGAAAACATACAGAATCATACGTTTTTAAACAAGATTATTGGTTTGTTATGGGCGACAATCGAGCATCAAAAAACGATTCAAGATATTTTGGGCTTGTTCCAGAAGACCACATCTTAGGAACTGCAATTAAATAAAATTGCATACAATCTTCACCTCTACCCCGCCCTGCTTAATTGCTCGGCGGGGATTTTTATTTTCATTCCATTTATTTTTGTGTAATTTTTATTGAAAAATTACACAAAAAATCACAGAAATTCAAATACAATACCCAAAATAACTAATTATTGGTAGAAAAGCATACGATAAATCATCATTTTTTGGGATTGTTCAATGTAATACAAGAAGTAATTTTGCATAAAATTTTAAATATACAAACAAAAAATAAAAACAGAATTTAAGGTAATGTATCTGTTTATAAAAAATATATTATAAAGAGCAAAATCAATTTTAATAACTATCTGTCTTACAGATAAAATCAATGATTTTGCCGTCTAAACTAAAAACTACACTAAAAAATGGAAAGAAAACATAAAATCATTGTTTTTTGGATACTCACAATCTGTGGATTTCTTGCACACACTATCACCGACGCTATGCCCGCATTTTGGGGCGAAAGCATTGCTGCAATGCAACCTCCGGCTTCTACGGGCATGATTGCTTTTATGATGACTATTTCGTATTTGATTCCCGTAATTGGCATTCTACTTGTGATTTACGGCGGCAAAACTGCCAAAACTATCAATATGGTTTTGGCTTTTGTGATGGCTTTGTTCACGGTTTTGCATTTGTCGGAACTCATCGAAGATTTCAACGCCGCTCAACTTGTAATTATGCCACTGATGGCTGCAATTGCAATTCTGATGGCAAAAGAATCTCTCAAACTAAATAAAGAATAATGAAAAATAAGTCAAATCTTCTTAGATTGATGGATTTTGCCGGTGGTTATAAGTTTTTTACCATCGGCTCCATCGTTTTGGCAGCGGTGAGCGCGTGTCTTGCGCTTGTTCCATTCGTTTATGTTTGGAAAATTGTGGACGAAGTGCTTACTGTAATGCCCGATTTTAGCAAGGCGCAACATATTGAAGATTACGGTATTACAGCCGTTAAATATTCAGTAAACGCAATGTGTATTTACTTTATGGCGTTGGGTTGTTCGCATTTGGGAGGAATCAGAACTGTGGCAAATATCCGCAAAAAATGCGTTGCCAAAGTGCTGCGTATGCCCTTGGGACACGTTGAAAATGAGGGCAGTGGCAAAATTCGTAAAATCATCATTGATTCTACCGCGGCTATGGATAATTACCTCGAACACATTTTGCCCGACCGCACGGTGGCTATTACCACGCCAATTGCAATGATTGTTCTTTTGATGTATTTTGATTGGAAAATTGGTCTTATGTGCCTTGCTACCACTATTTTAGGATTTATAATTATGTATGCCTTTATGGTGGGTCCGCAACTCAAAAAAGATATGGAGGCTTACAATTTGGCACTGGAAAATATGACCAAGGAAGCCGTTGAATATGTGCGAGGTATGCCGGTTGTAAAGACATTTGGACAGTCGGTTTTTTCATTTAAAAAACTCAAAAAGGCAATCGACGATTATGCCAAGTTTACAATTAGTTACACCGAGCGTTTCAGGGTTTCGATGACCTCCTTTACGGTTGTAATAAATTCTGCGTTTGCAATTTTGATTGCCGTTGCTCTCTATTATGGTTCGTCAGCCGCCAATAACGAACTTTTCTCTAACCTAATGTTCTATATAATTTTTACGCCAATTATCGGTGTAACGCTCCATAAAGTGATGTACTCGTCGGAGGCGGATATGATTGTGGGAAACGCATTTGCAAGGATTGACACTGTTCTTGATGTGCCCGAAACCAAAGAATCCGAAAACCCAAAAATTCCCAATGATTATTCAGTGGAGTTTAGAGATGTAAAATTCCATTACAAAGACTCAACCAAAAATGCTGTTGACGGAATTTCTATGAAAATACCTGCCGGTTCGCAAGTTGCATTTGTTGGACCTTCGGGCGGCGGAAAAACCACCGCAGCAAGTCTTGTATCAAGGTTTTGGGATGTTACCGATGGCAAAATCCTTATAGGCGGAGTGGATGTAAAAGATATTACACAATCAAAACTTTCCGAAATTGTATCGTTTGTTTTTCAGGATAGCAAATTGTTGAAAACAAGCATTTTAGACAATGTAAGAATGGCAAAACCTGATGCCACAGAGCAAGAGGTAATGGATGTTTTGAACCGCGCTCAATGCGCCGACATTATTGCAAAATTACCTGACGGAATCAACACAATTATCGGCAGCAAAGGCACGTATCTCAGCGGTGGCGAACAGCAACGCATTGCTATTGCGCGAGTTATGCTACGCAACACTCCAATTCTTATACTCGACGAGGCTACTGCATTTGCCGACCCAGAAAACGAGGAAAAAGTGTTGAAGGCTTTTGACGAAATATCTAAGGATAAGACAGTTATCAAAATTGCACACCGTCTTTCTACTGTTGTTGACTGCAATCAAATTTTCGTTCTCAACGAAGGCAAAATCATAGAAAATGGTACACATCAGCAACTTTTATCGCAAAATGGAATGTATTCCAAAATGTTTAGCGATTATCAGAAATCGGTGGAATGGAAAATTGAAAATTGAAAATTCACAATTCAAAATTATGAATTGTGAATTATTAAATGAATTATTATGAAAAACTTTAAACAAAAATATGCCCTTTCAGACGAGGGTGCACGGTCGATGGTGATTGCATCTGTTGCAAATATTTTTTACAATTTGATGCTTTTTTCACCGGTTTTGTTGCTCTATTTTTTGGTTCAGGACATTATGAACGGAACCATCGAAGGCAGAGCAACATTCTATATCACAGGTATTTGCATTTGGATTGTGCTGATGGCTGTTACCACTGTTATTCAGTACAACACCTCGTATTTTTCTACCTACAAAGAGAGCGGCGTAAGGCGTATCTCGTTGGCAGAAAAACTCCGTCGGTTGCCGTTGTCGTTTTTTGCAAAAAAAGACAGCGCAGATCTTACCTCCACAATTATGGACGACGCGGCGCAGATTGAACAGGCTTCATCGCACTTTATTCCGCAGTTTATTGGCTCAATTGCAAGCACTTGCGTGTTGGCAATATGTCTGTTTTTTGTTAATTGGAAAATGGCTTTGGCGGCGGTTTGGGTGCTTCCTGTCTGCCTTACGATTGTGGCTTTTTCGCGAAAAGTTCAATACCGTTTGGGCAAAAAAACAAGCGGCGCAACCGTAGAAATGACCGAAAAAATTCAGGAATGTTTGGAAACTGTGCGCGACCTTCGTCAAAACAACGCACAATATAGTTATTATCAAGATGTTGAATCTAAAATCAAGAACGTTGAAAAACGCAAAATTTGGAGCGAACTTGGCACAGGCATTTTTGTTACCAATGCCGAAATGATTCTTAAATTTGGAATCGCCACTACCGCTCTTGTAGGTGCAATGCTCTTAAAATCAGGTGAATTGGGAGTTTTGGAATTTTTCTTGTTCTTGATTATTGCCTCGCGACTTTACAATCCGCTCACCACTTCGCTCGAACATTTTGCTGCCATAATTGCGCTTGATGTCAGCTGCGAACGTCTCAACGACATTCTTCAACATAAAGAGCAAATCGGCACCGAGGAACTTAAAGTAAATGGCGGAGACATTGTGTTTGAGGATGTTAAGTTCTCGTATCAAGACGGCAAAAAGATTCTCGACGGCGTTTCGTTCACTGCAAAACAGGGCGAAGTAACCGCTTTGATTGGTCCCTCGGGCAGCGGCAAAACCACTGTTTCGCGACTTGCTGCAAGGTTTTGGGATATTGATTCGGGTAAAATAACTATTGGTGGTCAGGATATTTCAAAGGTTGACACTGAAACTCTGATGAGTCTTTACTCGATTGTTTTTCAAGATGTTACATTATTTAACAACACCGTTTTGGAAAACATCCGCATTGGCGACAAAAACGCCACCGACGAACAGGTAAAAGCCGCAGCCGAACTTGCTAACTGTACCGAATTTGTTGAAAATCTGCCTGATAAGTGGAGCACAATTATTGGCGAAAACGGCAAAAAACTCTCCGGCGGCGAACGTCAGCGAATTTCTATTGCCCGTGCCTTCCTCAAAAACGCTCCAATAATTCTTCTTGACGAAGCCTCTGCCTCATTAGACGTTGAAAACGAGACACTTATTCAACAATCACTTTCAAAACTAATCAAAGGCAAAACCGTCCTCGTAATCGCTCATCGTATGCGCACCGTCCAAGGCGCAAACAAGATTATCACCATTAAGGATGGAAAGGCGGAAGTAAATGTTTACTGATATTTCAACTAAAAAAAAATATGAAAAAACAGAATTTTTTACCACTTATTGTTTTAGCAATTCAAAACAAAATGGTTTACGGTTCAGCAAATAGCGAATACAATGGATTTTGTACTGTTGACTTGTCAACTGGCGAAATTACTACCAAAGTTACAACAGTAACTGGTTTCCCCTCATTCTTTTACAGTTTTGAATAGATTTTTATTTATTAATTAATTATAAAAAAAATGAACAAATACACAAAATTAGCCGCTGCAATTATACTTGCAGCATCAACATCTTTGGTTTACGTATCGTGCGACGACGATGACGACAACAAGAAAACCGAAGAAAAAACAGCTACAACTTCCGATGCCACTGACTTCCAGAAGAGTATCAGCGGAACATTCGTTGAATTGTTTACAGAAAATGGTTTCTGCGCATCAAAATACGACGATTATTGGGTAGAATGTTGCGCCAAGTACACTGGCAACTCATACTCAGGCAAAGCCACGTACGAAATGCTCAAAACCTCATTTACTGGCACAATCTACGGCGCAGAAGCTCAAGAGAAATATGGCGACGGTACAAACGGATTTCCAAACGGTTACCAATTCAATTGTGGTTTTATCGGTGGCGTATCAAAATTTGTAATTGACGGCAAGAAAATCACGGGTCTTGACGCTAATTCTCAAACCGTTTTCAGCCATGAATACACACAGACTGGAGAAAAAGATGGTTGTTACTACTTAAAATCAGACGATGGCAACGAAGATCAATTTAAGTATTTCTTCTTTATGGGCGACACCCCCGGCACAACCTACCATCTTGAGTTTCGTTATGGAAACGACTCGGCATCTTTCCCAGAGTTTTTCAAAGGTCAATACGCATATTGGCTTGCCGCTGCAATGCTCGAAAACGAGACAGAAGCAAACAGAAAAGCCTGCATAAAACTTTTCTGCGACGAAAACCTTGCAGACTACCAACCAACATACGTATATGCAACCACAGACATGACTTGGGCAGAATTTTACGCCGCAGAACTTGGCAAAACAGCACAAACTCTCGAAGATCTTGGTGTTGACGCAGTAAGTTCGGCAACCAACTCAAAATGCACTTCGTTTGCAAACGCTAATTATGAAATCAATGGTACTGAATCAAAAATTTATGGTATAAAAGGAGTTAACGTTGCAATTGAAGCGAATATGTACAATTCGCTTGAAGACAAATCACGTTTTACCGTTTTGGAAAACACTCCTGTTGATTACAAAGAATACAATGAAGACGGCAGTTTTGGCAAATGGAATTCAACCGTTGCAACTCAAACAGCCACAGCAATTTTAACATCTGGCTTTGATGCAAAATGGGGCAACTATGTTATTTCGCTTGACGGACTTAAAGACGTTACGAAATACAATTTGCAAGGTGCTATCCTTACCACCACCGACGGCTCAAAATACGGCTTGCAGTTTCTCAACAACCTTTGGTTGAAACCAGCAGAATTTACATTCTGTATTAAAGATTTTACCGAGCCGCATGGTTGCACACGTGCTTACAAGCACACAGCAGACTTGGAAGGTAAAACAATCTCCAACATCACTTACATTCTCAAAGACACTGTTAATATTTCAGTTGACTTGAACGTTTTTGTTAAGAACTGGACTACAGCCACCGTTTCTGCGCCAGAGACTACCGCTGGTGAAGATGTTGAAATAACATTGACCATCAACAACGCTCCTGAAGACGCTAATTTTGCATTATTAACAGTAAAGAAAGGCTCTGGAAAACAAGCACAACTGCTTACTGCCGACGATTATTCGTATTCAAACGGCAAACTCACGTTGAAAGGCACAACCACCTCTGGCGATGTATTCAATGTTTCGTTTGGTTCTGATAAATACGTAAATATCGGAACAACAATTACGTTGAAATAGAAAGGAACTCTTATCTTTTTTAACACCTAAAAAATGGTATTGGATATACGTAATACCATTTTTTAGGTGTTTTTTTTATAAAAAAAGTGCGCCCCGTTGAAGGACGAGGCGCAAACCTAATGTTTTCACAACGGAATAATCCTTATTGTGATTTGCTTTCAAATTGTAGTGCAAATATATGCAAATTAATTTGTACTACAAAATTTTTTATTCTTATTTTTGGGAAAAAATTTTCCGACAATGAAAAAGATATTAGGACTTGACTTAGGAACCAACTCTATAGGATGGGCGGTGGTGAATGTTGACGACAACAACGCCCCGTGTGGTATTAGTGCAGCAGGGAGTAGAATCATACCTATGGGTGAAGATGCTTTGAGCAATTTCAACAGCGGCAAAACATCCAAAAACAGCCCATAGTAGTAAAAAAAAACTATATTTGCCCTGCAAAGTTATAAAATTTGAAAGCAAATCACAACGGCTTTTTTATATATTTTTATTATTACAACTACTAAAAAAGTTTTTATTTAAAATTTTGTCATGCTTTATTATCAAATTTTACCAATAAAATCTTAGAAAAATTATTTGTGTTGTTATTAACGTAATAAATAACTATATTTATAGGATAATCGCCGTTTTAACTAAACAATTAATCCAACAAAATAAAAAATGTTACAAAATTATCTACACAAAAAATACAAAAAAACCATGGACAAATCCATGGTTTTTTGTAACTAAAAAGCTTTAATCTATTTTTTTGTAAGCGCAAGTGTATCTTGAGCAATAACGAGTTCTTCGTTGGTGGGAACAACAATAACCTTTACTTTTGACGTTGGTTTTGAAATAACCATCTCTTTATCCCTAAGTCCTGTGTTAATTGTATCATCAAACTCAATACCAAGATTTTCAAGATGCATTGCAACACCACGACGTGTTGTATCGCCCTTCTCTCCTATTCCACCAGTGAAAACAAGCACATCACAACCATTCATTGCTGCCATGTAAGCTCCAACGTATTTCTTTATACGATAGTCATACATTTTAAGAGATAAGGCAGCACGTTTTTCTTTTCTAACAAAAGCGGCTTCCTCAACATCGCGCATGTCTGACGAAACACCACTAACACCAAGTACACCTGATTTTTTATTAATAAAATTATCCATATCCTTAGGGTCAAGTGCATTGTTAGAGAAAAGATATGGGAAAACAGCAGGATCAATATCTCCACAACGAGTTCCCATCATTACACCCTCACAAGGAGTCAATCCCATTGATGTATCAACAACTTTACCGTTTTCTATGGCAGCCAATGAAGCTCCATTTCCAATATGGCATGTAATTATTTTGGTTTTATTATAGTCAAGTCCAAGAATTTCGCAAGCACGTTTTGATACATATCTGTGGCTCGAACCATGGAAACCATAACGACGAATATGATATTTTTCATACAATTCATAAGGAATAGCATACAAATACGCATAATCTGGAATTGTTTGATGAAATGCTGTATCAAAAACAGCAACTTGTGGCAAAGTTGGAAGTAAAGCCTTTATTGCACGTATTCCTTTGAGGTTGGCCATTTGATGTAACGGACCAAGTGGAGCTATTTCTTCAATTTTTGCAATAACTTCGTCGTTTATCAAAACAGATTCCTTAAAAAATTCGCCACCATGCAAAACTCTATGTCCTGCTGCATCAATGTCGCTAAGTGAGGATATAACACCAAGTTTTTGATCGGTTAAAGTACTAAGCACCAACTCAATAGCTTCTTTATGATCATTCATTGGTTTTTCTATCTTAGTTTTTTCACCCTCACCTTTTTGATGTTTTAAAAAAGAATCTTGAAGACCAATTTTTTCAACGCCACCCTTTGCTAAAACTTCGTTTTTGTCCATATCAAAAAGTTGATATTTTAAGGACGACGAACCACAATTAATTACTAAAATTTTCACTTTTTTTACCATTTTACAACCTCAACAAACACTAATATCTGTATTTATCGAAGTAAAATTTAAATAAAAAATTATTTACTTACAGCCTGTAAAGCAGTAATAGCCACCATGTTAACAATATCTTCAACGTAGCAACCACGCGACAAATCATTTACAGGAGCAGCCATACCTTGAAGAATAGGTCCAACAGCATCTGCACCAGCAAGACGTTGTACAAGTTTATAACCAATATTTCCAGCTTCTAATGAAGGGAAAACCAAAACGTTAGCATTTCCTGCTACTTTACTGCCAGGGGCTTTTAAATCGGCAACCTTTTGAACCATAGCTGCATCTGCTTGAAGTTCGCCATCTATTTCGAGTTCTGGTGCGCGTTCTTGAGCTATTTTTGTAGCCTCTGTTACTTTGTCAACCATTTCGTGCTGTGCTGACCCTTTAGTTGAAAAACTCAACATTGCAACTTTTGGATCAATACCTGCAAGTGCTTTGGCTGTTTTAGCAGAAATTATTGCAATATCAGCAAGTTGTTCTGCATTTGGAGCAATGTTTACAGCACAATCCGCAAACAAGAAAACGCCATCTTGTCCATAATTTTTATCTTTAACAACAACCACAAAAGCTCCCGAAACTGTACTTACACCAGGGGCTGTTTTGATATATTGCAATGCAGGACGAATTGTGTCGGCTGTAGAACAAATTGCACCTGCAACCATTCCATCTGCATGTCCTGCTTTAATCATCAATGTACCAAGATAATACGGACTATCAAGCTGTTTTAATGCCTTTTCAACAGTCATACCTTTTGAACCACGTATTTGAGCCATAAGCTCAGCATACTGTTGTTTGTTTTCAAATGTCTTAGGATTGACAATTTCGGCTTTTTGAATGTTTTTTAATCCAAATTTTTCGGCTTCAGCCTTTATTGTATCGGGGTTTCCAATAAGCACTAATTGTGCAATACCTTCGCCGAGAATGGTTTCAGCGGCTTTGAGAGTGCGTTCTTCCTCGCCTTCGGGCAAAACTATACGTTTGTTTGCCGTTTTGGCATTCTCTCTTATTTGTTCCAATAATGTCATGGATATTATGATTTTTGTTTTGTAATTTTTATTGAGCAAAGTTATAAAAAAAATTTTATCCAACAAAGTTTTTTGTTTTTACAAATATTTTTTTTACAACCATTACATATTCAATTAAAATTCAAGATTTTGTAATAAATTTAGCAACAGATTCCGCTGCATTTTCGCCGTCCATGGCAGAAGACACAATTCCTCCTGCATAACCTGCCCCCTCTCCACATGGAAAAAGGTTTACAAAAGTTACGCTTGATAGGGTTTCTGAATCACGAACAATCCTTACAGGCGACGAAGTACGCGATTCTACTGCTAAAACTTGCGCCTCTGACGTTACAAATCCTCGCATTTTTTTATCAAATTGTTTAAAACCTTCTTGTAGTCGTTTTCCAATAATATCTGGCAACCAAAAATGAACTGGCGAAATTATTGTACCTGGCACGTATGATGTTTCTGGAAGTATAGACGAAATACGTCCTTTTACAAAATCGTCAAGTCGCTGTGCAGGAGCCGATTGCGTGCTATTTCCATTGACGTGTGCGAGATATTCAACATTTTTTTGAAACCTCAATCCTGCAAGTGCATCATCTCCAAATGAAACATAGTCTTCAGGACGCAACTCAACTACAATTCCCGAATTAGAATACACATTATTACGCGCCGATGCAGACATTCCATTAACAACCGTTTGATTTTTTGCAGTTGCAGATGGAACAATTTGACCTCCTGGACACATACAAAAAGAATACACGCCCCTACCATCGGCTTGTGCAGTTAAAGTATATGTTGCCGCTGGAAGATATTGAGTATCAGCATTTTTATATTGTAATTCGTCTATTAACTCTCGTGGATGCTCAACCCTTACTCCCATTGCAAAACCTTTTGACTCGAGTTTTACTCCTTTTTTATCAAGCATCAAATAAACATCTTCTGCACTATGACCTGCCGCCAAAATAACAGCTCTACATGGTATTTTGTTACCGTTCTGATCAACCACAGAAGTAAGATTTTCGCCCGAAAATTCAAAATCTTCAACCCGTGTCTGAAACAACACTTTACCACCACAAGCAATTATTTTTTCTCGCATATTTTCTACAATGCGAGGCAATTTGTCGGTTCCTATATGAGGTCGCGACTCATAAAGAATGTTTTCGTTGGCACCATGAATATAAAAAATTTCTAAAATACGACTTATATTTCCACGTTTATTTGACCTCGTATAAAGTTTGCCGTCAGAAAAAGTTCCCGCACCACCTTCACCAAAACAATAATTTGAATTTTCGTCAAGAATATTTTTGGTACTCAATGCTGCAATATCTCGCTTACGATCATGTACATTTTTGCCGCGCTCGAGAACAATTGGCTTATAACCAAGTTCCACAAGCCGCAACGCTGCAAACAATCCTGCTGGTCCTGCTCCAACTACAACCACTTCTGGTGAATTTTCAACATTTTGGTAATGGTAGTTTTCTGCAATATTTTGCGGCTTTTCAAAACCCGTAAATAGCGAAATTTTGAGATTTATTGTTATATCTCGCCCTCGTGCATCAACAGATTTATGAATTATCTTAAAATCCTGAATATCAGAAACATCAAATCCTGCCTTTTGGGCTGCAATAGGAAGAAAATTATCTTTATCAAAAGCTTGATATGGTGTTAAAACCAAATCTACAGTTGTCATTTTATTTTTTATTACGAATTATCTTAGCAAAAAGTCTCGGAAAAAATCTACTAACCCAAATACCATTAGTTTCACCACCGCCAGCAGTAATTTCAAGTTTTTCTTTTTCAATTCCCTTAATTATTTTCTGAGCTAACACATCTGGGTCAAGCCCAGCTTCTTGTCCAGGGTCGTTTGTTTGTTGAGGAGAGCCATCAGCAGTAAGTGCATTAATTGCCACATTTGTACGAATATAGCCCGGACAAACCATCAAAACGCGGATTCCATTATCATAATTTTCGGCTCGTAAAGTTTCAAAAAAACCATGCAAAGCATGTTTTGCAGCGGCATAACCCGACCGCAACGGAATTCCAAATTTTCCAGCAAGACTACTCATACAAACAATATGCCCTGATTTCTGTGCAATCATGCTCGGTAAAATAGCCTTTGTTAATGCAACAGCACCCATAAAATTTACATTAATCATCCGCTCTACAACATTCAAATCTTCGTCAACGACCAATGCTCTTTGACTTGCACCGCCATTGTTTATCAAAATATCAATGTTGCCAAATTGTTGCAAATAAGGACTAACGATATTATCTATGTCGTGGTATTTTTCCAAATCTAAAACTACAATTTCAACCTTTTGGGGATATTTGCACGCATTTTTTACACGTTGTAACTCGCTTTCGCGTCGCGACGAAATTATTACACGCGCTCCAAGACTATTAAATCTGTACGTTAACGCCTCGCCAATACCTGACGATGCACCAGTTATCCATACGTTTTTATCAACAAAATTCATATCATTTTTTTACAAAAGTAATAAAAGATTGATAACAAAACTAATTAAACATCGATGATTAAACAAAAAAAATCGCAAAAAAGCGAAAACTTTTCTATAATAATTTAATTTTGAACCACAAAATAAATTAAAATATGAAATTAAATCTAAAAAAAAATATAACGTTATTATTTATAATAATAAATTTTTATGCTAATAGTCAAATAAAAATAATAAAAGATTTTGAAAGTTATAATGTTGGTTCAATAACATACGATAGTGCAAAAAATACAATAACTTTTGAACCATATTGCAACACTATAAACACAGAAAAAGTGTGGTTTTACTTTGGAATAACGGGCTATCGCACCGACACAATTCTTACATTAAAAGGAAAATATACAAATAATTATTATGCGCCAAACAATCCTGTATATAGTTACAACAATATAGATTTCTTTAATATAAGAGCAAATTCTATAAATATGATAAATAAATATAGTTTATTTCCACAAAAAGACACATTATATACTGCCACTGGATTTCCATACGGATACCAAAAACTTATTAATTATCTAAACTCAAAAAAAAATGATAAACATCTTACCATCGACAATTCTATAATATCAGATAGTGGAAGAATTGTACCAATATTAACAATAACCGATAAAAAATTAAATAAGAAAAACAAAAAACTTATATGGATAATAGGACGGCAACACGCATTTGAAAGCATTGCGAATTATGTTGTTGAAGGCATGACAGAATACTTGCTTAGCAACGAATGTAAAAAATCTAAAATGCTAAAAAAATTTGTTTTCAAAATAATCCCTATGGTTGATGTAGATAACGTTGCCGATGGACAAAGTGGTCGTATGTCGTTGCCAAAAGATTACAATCGCGACTGGGCTACAGAAAAACGAAATATTATTCATCAAACTAAAATTAAAATTGCCGAAAGCGCAAAAAAATTTAAATATTCCTACTTTTTTGACATACACAGCGTTTTTCCGGGCGGTAAAACCAACAACATTTTTTCTTATTACGACATCTATTGCCGCCAACCTCAAACAGAAAATATGAAAAAATATTGGCTAAAATTTAATAAAATTGCTGGATACACACCAAAACCAATCAACGATGCTCACGACATGCCTGGCGGAACTTCAGCCGACTGGTACAATGCAATGATTTACAACAATTTAAACTTTTCAACAACAATAGAATGTGATTGGAATTTTAATAGCCAAGGCAAAGTTTGGCAAATAGAAGATTACCTTTTGCTTGGAAAAAACATGATAAAAGCGATAGAATAAAAAATAAGGCTGCCAGTAATTTTGACAGCCCAAACTCGTCAATTTTTTATAAAAAAAGCAAATTTTCAAATAATCTATCTAAAAATCACCCTTTTACAAATTAGATTTTATTTCAACTGCAAACAAAACTTTATCAGGATAATATATTTCTGTTAATCCGTTTTTACCATCTGGGAAAAGTTGATAATTATGTTGCATTGCATACGAATCAAAATGCGCAAGAACCTCTCCTCGTGTTTGCGAATTAAATTTTTTCATAGGCACTTCAATTGTTATACAATTGGTAAATCCTATTGTCCTAACATTAAACCTATTACGTTCTAAAGTTATAGCAAGAGTAGAATCACTACCAATTTTAAGAGGCAACACACACCCCACTATGCTATGACGTTTTGTGTCATCTTCACGATTGTATATAATTTCAAAAGTATTTTCTGGCACAAAATTAATCTTTTTTAGTTCGGCTGCAAGCGAATCTATAATTACATTATTTTTTGAATAATCATCAAAACTCTCACTGCATACTGTAAATAATGGGCCGATAGATTGTTCCTTTATTTTAATATTTTCGGAGCACGAACTTGAAAAAAATATAGTGGCACAAAAACAAAAGATATTAATTTTTTTTATCATAATCTTCTTCATACTAAAAAAATACCTTCTCGTTTCCGAAAAGGCATTTTTTTATCTACAAACCTTTACCATGACAATTTTTATATTTTTTTCCGCTACCACAAGGGCAAGGATCATTTCTTCCAATTTTTTCACCCGTTCTTACAGGCTGCACCTTGGGTTGCTGACGTTGTTGCGGCTGCTGTTGCTGCTGTTGTTGCTCACTCGCCGAAGGTACTTCTGCCTTTTGGGTACGAAGTTGCGTTTGTTCTGGCATACGCGGTGCTTGCGAAGGAGCTCTTTGAATATTTTCGGGATTTTGAATTGGAATATGACCTTTCATTATTGTTGAAATAATGGCCTTATTGTTTTTATCTAACATTAAGTCGAACAAATTGTTAGATTCAATTTTGAAAATAACAAGTGGATCTTTTTGTTCGTATGAAGCATTCTGAACCGATTGCTTAAGGTCATCAAGATCACGAAGATGTTCTTTCCATGTTTCATCAATGGTAACAAGCATTACAACTTTTTCAAAATCTTTTACAACCTCACGAGCCTGAGTTTCGTATGCACGTTTTAAATTAACCCTAAGGTTAAACACTCTACGTCCGTCGCTTACTGGAATAATAATATATTCGTATTGTGCCGAATGTTTTTCATAAACTTCTTTTATCACAGGCCAAGCTTGGTCGCTGATAATTTTCATTTTGTTTTTTATGTTGTTGCAACCCAAATCGAAAATTTTATCAGCAATTTTTTCGTCGGTAAGTTTTATGAAATCCTCTTCCGAAATTGGGCTTTGCATCGACAAACTTTTTGAAAGTTCAAAGCAAAAAGCAGCGTAATCACCCGTATCGTGATATGAATTAACAACATTTTCACATGCGGCATTTAGCATGTTAATAATCTCAATATCAATACCATCGCCAAACAATGCACTACGACGTAATTTATAAATTACCTCGCGTTGTTTGTTCATTACATCGTCGTATTCAAGGAGTCTTTTACGAATACCAAAGTTGTTTTCTTCAACTTTACGTTGAGCACGTTCAATAGAACTTGTAACCCACGAATGTTGAATAGCTTCACCTTCTTCAACACCCAACTTATCCATAAACTTGGCAATTTTATCGCTACCAAATAGCCTCATTAGTGTATCTTCGAGCGATACAAAAAATTGCGAAGTTCCCGGATCGCCTTGTCGTCCTGCACGTCCTCGCAACTGACGGTCTACACGACGTGATTCATGACGTTCTGTACCAATAATTGCAAGACCACCAGCCTCTTTTACCTCTTTGCTCAACTTAATGTCGGTACCACGTCCTGCCATATTGGTTGCAATAGTGATTGTACCTTTTTGACCAGCCACAGCAACAATTTCGGCCTCACGAGCATGAAGTTTGGCATTAAGTACGTTATGTTCAAGCCTTCTACCTCTAAGCATTTGGCTCAACAACTCTGAAACTTCCACCGATGTTGTACCCACAAGCACTGGACGACCCTCATTGTGAAGTCGTTCAATTTCTGCAATTACGGCCTTATATTTTTCACGTTTAGTTTTATAAATAAGGTCGTCCATATCGTTACGTTTTACAGGAACGTTTGTTGGAATAACGCAAACATCAAGTTTATAAATATCCCAAAATTCTCCTGCTTCTGTTTCCGCAGTACCTGTCATACCTGCAAGTTTTTTATACATACGGAAATAATTCTGCAAAGTAATAGTTGCAAAAGTCTGTGTAGCTGCTTCAACAGTTACATTTTCTTTTGCTTCTATTGCTTGATGCAAGCCATCGGAATATCTACGACCATCAAGAATACGTCCTGTTTGTTCGTCAACAATCTTAACCTTATTATCCATAACCACATACTCATTGTCGCGCTCAAACATAGTGTATGCTTTTAACAATTGAGTTATAGTGTGGATACGCTCTGATTTTATGGCGTAATCGCTAAGGAGTTTATCTTTTTTAGCAGTTTTTTCTTCTTCCGAAAGTCCAGAATTTTCAAGTTCAGCAATTTCGGTTCCAACGTCAGGCAATACAAAAAATGTTGGGTCGTCGCTGTTACCTGTAATAAGGTCTATACCTTTTTCTGTCATGTCAACCGACTTTTGTTTTTCTTCTATAACGAAATACAATTCATCGGTTATTTCTGGCATTCGTTTGTTGTTTTCGGCCATATAAATGCCTTCTGTTTTTTGCAAAAGCACTTTATGACCTTCTTCGCTAAGATATTTTATAAGTGCATTACTTTTTGGCAAACCTTTGTAAGCTTTGAGTAATGCAATACCGCCTTTTTCTAAATCGCCAGCCGCAATGTATTTTTTAGCATCATTAAAAATTCTATTAACCAAAAGTTTCTGTTGCTCAACGAGTTTTTCTACTTTTGGTTTCATCTCCATAAACAATTGCATATCGTTTGACGACCTTGCCACTGGACCACTTATAATTAAAGGTGTACGGGCATCGTCAATAAGAACCGAGTCCACTTCATCGACAATTGCAAATATATGATTACGTTGCACCAAATCGTCTGGTGTAATAGCCATATTGTCGCGAAGATAATCGAAACCAAATTCATTGTTGGTACCAAATGTAATATCAGCCTCGTATGCTTGTCGCCTCATTCTACTATTTGGTTGATGCTTGTCTATGCAATCAACTTTAAGTCCGTGAAATTGGTAAAGCATACCCATCCACTCGCTATCTCGTTTTGAAAGGTAGTCGTTTACAGTTACCACGTGAACACCGCGACCTGTAAGTGCGTTTAAGAACACAGGCAAAGTTGCAACGAGGGTTTTACCCTCACCAGTTGCCATTTCCGCAATCTTACCTTGATGAAGTGCAATACCTCCAAGTAATTGAACATCGTAATGCACCATATCCCACTTGAGCATATTGCCACCAGCACGCCAAGTGTTGCTATAAATTGCTTTATCACCTTCTATTTTAACAGCTTCGTTTACTGCGGCAAAATCTCTATCAAACTGGGTAGCAGTAACTTCTATTGTTTCGTTTTGAGCAAAACGACGAGCAGTATCCCTAATAATTGCAAATGCCTCTGGCAAAATCTCGTCAAGTTTTGTTGCAATAATTTCGTCTATTACTTTTTCGGTTTTTTCTATTTCATTATACAACTCTTCTTGCTCATTGATAGTAAGCGGTTCTGGAGAGTCAAGACGCAACTTAAATCCACTGAGTTTTTCGTTCTCTGCTTTTATTGCGTTTTGAATATCTTGTCTCAACTTTTGAGTTTTTTCGCGTAGTTCATCGTTACTAATTGATTGTAACTTAGCATATTCCGATTTTATATTTTCCAAAATCGGGAGCATTTTTTTTATATCTTTGCTCGATTTATCTCCAAAAAATTTTTTTAAGATACTATTTAAAATACTCATTATTGTGTTTTTGATTATGTTCGTATTTTTTACAGACTGCAAATATAATCTAATTTTTGTTAAAACAATGTTTATTTTAGGTAATATTTTGTTTTTTTTACTGTTGTTGACTGCTTTTCTTAAAATTATAATTGATTTTCAACATTTTAACAAGAAAAGATTTATTTGTAAATTTTTATAATCAAAATATATATTTATTTTCGATTAAAATTTGCAAAACGAGCGCAAAACATATATATTTGCAATAAATTTTTGCCAAATGGAACGCTTTATCATCAAACTAAAAAGTAAATTATCGTATATAATACGTAGGAAGTATTTGTTTACTTTCCTTGCAATGTTAATATATATATGTTTTTTCAGCCAATATACTATTTTTGAAAGAGTTAAAGAACTTTCTAACCGAAAAAAACTTACAATCCAAAAAGAATATTACACAGAAAAAATACAAGAAGATTCGCTAAAACTTAACGATTTAAAAACCAACAACAAAAATCTTGTTAAATTTGCACGCGAACAATACCAAATGAAAGCAGACAACGAAGACATTTTCATTATACGCGAAAAATAAAAATACCTATGGAAATCTACTCGCTGTACGAAATAAACACGTTAATAAAAAAAGTTTTGGCTCGCAATTTCAACACGACCTACCTTGTAACAGCCGAAATAAACCAGATTACACGAAGTTCCGCAGGGCATGCCTACCTCGATCTTGTTGAAAAAGATAATGATTTGGGAACAACCACTGCTCAAGCTCGTACTACAATATGGGCTAATGTTTTTAGAACACTTAACCCTTATTTTGAACAAGTTACAGGTCGTAAACTCGAAAAAGGAATTAAAATACTGATAGAAACCACCATACAGTATAGCGAAGTATATGGTCTTAGTTTTTCGGTACGCGGAATTATGCCAGAATATACACTTGGCGAAATAGAAATGCAACGTCGTCAAACTATAGAACGGCTAAAAAAAGAAGGTATATACGAAAAAAACAAACAAAAAAAACTACCAATGTTGATAAAAAACATAGCTATTTTGTCGTCAGAAAACGCAGCTGGCTATGGCGATTTTGTCAACCAACTTACTTTTAACCCATACGGTTACAAATTCAACACAATACTTTTTAATACACCTGTGCAAGGCATTGAGGCAGAAAAAAACATACCGTTACAACTCTACAAAATTGCAAAACTTAGCCAATATTTCGATTGTGTAGCAATAATAAGAGGTGGTGGCAGCAAAGGAGACCTTTCTTGTTTCGACAACTACGATGTTTGTGCAGCAATTTGTAACTTTCCTCTACCAGTAATAACTGGAATTGGACACGACCGCGATGTTTCAATAGCCGACGAAGTGGCAAACAAACATTTCAAAACACCAACAGCCGTAGCACAATTTATAATCGACACAGCCGCCAATTGTGATTCGATGCTATCAGAGCAAATAGAAATAATAAAAGGTGCAACAACCAACGCATTAAAACGTGCCGAACAAAAAAACTTAGAAACCATTTACAGAGTTAAATCGTCGCTAAGCAACTTTATAACCAAAAAAAGACACTCCATGGAAACCTCAACACTTAAAATTTATAATAGCATGAAGAGTGTTGCAAATCAAAAGTTGCACCAAGTAGACAATATCGCACTCAAAACCGAACTAAAAGACCCAATTAACATATTAAAAAAAGGCTACGCATACACCATGCAAAACGGCGAAGTAATAAATTCAACACAAAATATCGCCATAGGAAGCAATCTGTCAATAATTTACTACGATGGCAAAGCCGAAGCCGAAATAAAAAAAATAACAAAATGACAACCATAGGTATAATATCTGATACCCATAACCATCTTGACCAAAAATTTGTTCCCTTTTTGGAAAAATGCGATGCAATATGGCATGCAGGCGACATTGGATCAATAGCACTTGCCGACAAAATAGCCGCCATAAAACCACTAACCGCTGTTTATGGTAATATTGACGATTACAATACACGGCTGGCATATCCAGAAACACAAAGATTTATAACAGACGGAGTAGATGTATTTATAACTCACATAGGTGGTTACCCTGGCAAATATTCACCAGCTGCAAGAAAAGTATTAGAAACCAATCCACCCCAAATTTTTGTATGCGGACACTCTCACATACTTAAAGTAATGTACGACCAAAAATACGGATGCCTTGTTGTCAACCCAGGAGCAGCAGGGCAATATGGACAACAAGCAATGCGCACCGCTTTAAGGCTAAAACTCGACAACGGCGAAATAAAAGATTTGGAAATATGCGAGCTACCACGCTAAACAGCAACATCAATACAAGTTTGACAAAAACAAATTGAACATATTATCAACAACAAAAAAAACTTGATAAAAAATTTACATTTTGTAACATTCTGATAATTACCGTGATAAAAAATTTTGAAAACAAACAAGCTTTTTTAATTTTTTTTTTAATTTTTTTTTAGCCACCTTTACAACGAAAATCAACAAAGAAAAACGGAAAAAACTTAATTGTAACCGATGGAGAACAATGAAAGAGAAATATGGAACAAGTGTCTGCAAATAATAAAAAGCAGCATCAACGCACAAAGTTTTCAAACTTGGTTTACGCCCATAATTCCGTTAAAAATAGATACCAACGTTGTAAAAATACAAGTACCAAGCCACTTTTTTTACGAATATCTTGAAGAGCACTATATCGATTTACTTCTAAGAGCATTTAAAGAAGTGCTTGGTCGTCAAGTACAAGTAGAATATGGCATTGTAGTTGACAGCGGTCGCAAACCCACGAAAACTCACGCCGCAGTGCCGCAAAGCATATCTGTAATACCTGGAAAAACTGCTGCAAACACATACCAACGACAACAATTTAGCACACAAGCCAAAAACCCACAAGAACCAGCAATAAGAAACCCATTTATAATCCCGGGAATACAAAAAATCAACCTAAATTCCCAGCTCAACCCCAACTATACACTCGACAACTTTGTAGAAGGCGAGTGCAATAGGCTCGGCAGAAGTGCCGCAATGGAAATAGCACAACATCCAGGTAGCACACCATTTAACCCACTTATGATATTTGGAGAATCTGGACTTGGAAAAACCCATTTAGCACAAGCCATCGGGAACGCTATAAAAGAACTTTACCCAGAAAAACTCGTTCTGTACGTATCTGCCAATAGATTTCAAACACAATACAGCGATGCCGTAAGAAGTAACAATACAATTGACTTTATGCACTTCTACCAAATGCTTGATGTATTGATACTTGACGACGTACAAGAATTTGCAGGAAAACAACGCACACAAGATACATTTTTTCATATATTCAACCAACTACACCAATCAGGCAAACAATTAATCTTAACATCCGACTGTCCGCCTGTTGAGTTAAAAGGTCTAACACAAAGAATGTTAAGCCGTTTTAAATGGGGACTCAATGCCGATTTATCAATACCTGATTATAAAACAAGGTTGGAAATATTACAGAAAAAAGTTTATAACGATGGTATGAAAATTCCACAAGACGTATTGGAATACATTGCCAACACAGTAGTATCAAACGTTAGGGAACTCGAAGGTGCGTTAATTTCACTCTTAGCACAAAGCACACTCAATCGCAAAGAAATAACTCTCGAATTGGCTCAATTTTTACTCGAAAAAATAGTAAAAAAACCAAAAAAAGAATTTTCTCTCACATATATACAAAAGGTAGTCTGTGAATATTTCAATATGGATCCACAACTACTTCAAACCAAAACCCGTAAACGCGAAATAGTGCTTGCACGTCAGTTAGCAATGTATTTTGCCAAAAACCTAACTAATGCCTCGTTACAAAGCATAGGCGCACAGATAGGCGGACGCGACCATAGCACCGTACTACACGCCTGCAAAACAGTAGCAGACCTTATTCAAACCGACAAAAACTTTAAAAACACGTTTGACGAATTGGAGAAAAAACTGAAGTACTAAGTTTTAGAATGGAAAAGACACAAATAATAATCGGGGGCTTAACTATCCTCGAACCAATGACCGCACTAACCGATATGTTGGTTTCGGTAGTTTGTTTTTACGCATTTGCAAAACTCAAACAACGTTCACAAACAAGCGGATATATGCAACTCTACCCATATTTTTTCTTAGCAATGGGCATAAGTACACTCTCGGGCGCAGTAATGACACACGCCTTTTCTTATATATTCCAAAACGAACCCGATATATTACCCGATGCAGTAGAAAATACGCAATGGTTTTACCTACTCGAACACAACTACCAAAAACTTCCAAGTTGGATTTTTAACATCATATCAGTAACAATTTTCACATTTGCAATGATTTATAGGTCTGAAAAATTTTTTGGTAAAAAAATACAAGCCATACTATATTCGTTTTCAATATTAGAAACCATTGCTATGCTATCGCTAATGATATACAAAATGACATTTATGTTTGCAGAAATGCACATAGGCATATCACTTTGGATAATATCAATGCCCGTACAAATAAAAATATGGCAAAGACACCGCAAACGAGAAGCATTAATAATAATGTTAGCCACATTTACAACCACATTAACAGGAATAGTACTCGCTCCAAAACTTTCATTAGGCAAATGGTTCAACCATTTTGATATAAGCCACGTCATAATAGCCATTTCTATGTATTTTTTCTACCTTGCAGGTTTATGTTGGCACAATGATTACGACAACGAAACAACAAATGCAAATTAACATAAAAGGCAAAACATACAAATGGAACAATATATCCCATCAAAATTGTTGGCCAATGCAGTAGAACAGTTTTCTAAATTACCGGGTATAGGCAGAAAAACCGCACTACGAATGGTACTCGACCTTTTGAAACGTGATGAAAACACCGTCAAGACTTTTGCCAACTCAATAATTCAAATGAAAGAAAAAATTTGTACCTGCAAAATTTGTGGCAATCTCTCCGACGATGACACCTGCACAATATGTAGCAACAGACAAAGAAATCACTCTATAATTTGTGTGGTAGAAAATATCCGAGACGTCATAGCCATAGAGCAAACAGAAACATACAAAGGTGTTTACCACATACTTGGTGGACTTATATCACCAATAGATGGAATAGGACCGAGCGAACTCAATATCGAAAGTTTAAAAGAACGTGTTCGTACACAAACAATAAAAGAAATAATTTTTGCCCTAAGTGCAAATATGGAAGGTGATACAACATGTTTTTATATTTCAAAATTATTTAAAGGTAACAATCTAAAAATAAGCCAAATAGCACGCGGAGTAGCCTTTGGTGGCGACTTAGAATACACCGATGAAATAACACTTTCAAGAGCAATAGAAGCACGTACCGACTATTTTACAGAATAATTTTTTTCTACATACCATTAACATCACAATACTTTTTTTTCAACTTTTAAATAATTTTTTTTAAATATCAAATTATTTTTTACATTTGCGTTGTATTGGTCTAAAAATTGGATAAGCCAAAATAAAAAAAGATTTTTACAATATGAAGGCAAAAACGGTACAAAAAGGAGTTATGCGCGTTGCAATAATAGGACTTGCAACAATGCTGTTGTGCCTTGTACTATATTACATCTACCAATATAGGCAGTTAAAAGTTGTAGAACAGCTATCCAAAAACGATAGAGAACTATTAATAGACCGAGTTCTGTTGGTAACATCGCGACAATACACCAATGTAATACACGACAACTCAGCATGGGACGAATGTTACGAAGCAATGCAAAATGGCGATGAACAATGGCTCGACAGCAATATAGGATATATGTTGGAAAGTTATGAATCGGCTGACGTAGCACTATTCTCTGTTGATGGCAAAAGAAAATACGAAAAAAAAGCAGATGGATATGGTAAAACAAAATTTTATCCATTTGAAGGCGAAAGACTTACCCACTTATTCTACGAAAATAGTTTTCCATGTTTTTACCTTCAACACAACAACGAAATATATGTATATTATGGAGCAACACTCGTATCGGCAGCCGATATAAACTCACGAGCCGAAACACCACGAGGATATATGTTTTTAGTAAAAAAAATATCCGAAGACGACCTTAGAGATTACCGTCGCGCCCTCGGACGTATGGACGTTGGATTGGTAATTAGCCGAATGGAAGTTGAAATGGCAGAACAAAAACTCGCACCCAAAAAAGTTATATGTCGAGAACTCAACGACTACCGCGAAATACCAACAGGTTATATGTATTTTGCTTATAACGACCCACTTAGCCGTCAGTTTGAAAGATTTATACCAATATTTTTACTCGTATCATTACTTTGCGTAGGCGTTTTATTAGCCATACTCTATTATGTAAAACTAAAAATCACCAAACCTCTCGCAAAAATAGATGCATCGTTCAAAAGCGGTAAAGCTGATGATATAAAATCATTAAAAACAGAAACCAACGAATTTGGAGTAATATCCAAAATGATGGAGGATTTTTTTACACAAAAAAACAATCTCGACAAACTAAATACCGAACTACAAACACGTCAGGAAGAAATACTTGTACAAAACGAAACACTTCAACAACAAAAAGAAGAAATACTTGTACAAAACGAAAACATGCAGATGCTCAACGAACAACTACAGTTTATAAACGAAAACCTTGAAAAACAAAAAGTAAAAATAGAAAATCAAGCAGCCACTCTCGAAGAAAAAAACAACGAGTTAACGGCCAAAAACACAGAAATAACACAAGCACACGAGCAATTAACAGCAGGAGTAACATACGCAAGCAGATTGCAAAATGCAATGCTACAAGCCGTATCGCCAGACAAAAATATTTTTAAAGATTTTTTTACAATCTACCACCCCAAAAACATTGTCGGCGGCGACTTCTATTATGCAAAAAAAATAGGCACAAAAGTAATAGCAGCACTTGGCGATTGTACAGGACATGGCGTGCCAGGAGCAATAATCGCAAGCATGGGAATATCGTTTATCAATCAACTAATAGCATCACAAGAAAACGAACCAATGCCCGATTTAATACTCAATCGCCTACGAGAAGAAATAACCAAAGCCTTAGGTCTTGACCAAGAAGGCGGATTACGTAGCGACGGCATGGACATAGCCCTACTTATATATGACACCACCTACCGTAGCGGATACTTTGCTGGTGCACAACGCCCATTGGTAATGGTACGCGACAACGAATTATACACAATAAAAGGCGACTCAATGCCAATAGGCAGATTCGTAAAAAACGAAAACTTCTCGTGCATACCAATAAGACTACAAAAAGGCGACAGAATATATTTGTTTTCTGACGGCTGCACCGACCAAGTAGGTGGCGACAAAAAAAGAAAACTAATGGCAAAAAATTTCAAAACTAAATTATTGGAATACAGTAGTTTAAGTATGAGTCAACAAAAAGAAAACCTCGAAAAATTCCTCGATGAATGGCGTGGCGACAACCAACGCACAGACGATGTTTCTCTATTGGCGTTTGAAATTTAAAAACCACAAAAAATTAACAAAACATGAGCAAAAAAAAATCGGTTCAAACGGGAATCATAGCCTTTGGATTTTTCGCAATAATAATCATAGCTTTTGTAATACTATGGTATTACAGCAAGCAAATGGAATCACGACAAATAATAGAAGAGGAAAGCCGAAAACAAACCGAATTACTTATTGATAGAATAATAGAAATAAAATCAGAAAAATATGCCAACATAGTACACGACAACTCCGCATGGGACGAACTCATTGATTTTATGAACGACTACGATTCCTCATGGGTTGACGATAACATAGGCTACATGGTGGATGTTTACCAAGCAGCATCCGTTATGCTTTTTGACAGCACCGGCAACAAATACTACGAAAACGTAAACGAAAACTTTATCAAATTCGACTTTTTTAATATGACATCAAACGAATTTGTAGGCCTATTTAAAGACACATGTTTTCAGCACTACTATCAAATGAAAAACAACGCAATCTTCGAGTTTTTCTGCGCAGGCATAGTATCATCTGGCGACATATACTCACGGCAAGAACGTTCTCAAGGATACCTTTGTTTAACAAGACTAATAGACCGCAATGTACTAACCGACCTACAAAACTCCTTAGGTGATATACAAGTAGGACTTGTAGCCAACCTATCCGACTTAGACAGACTAAACATTGATATAAAGAAAAAAAACATTATAACCCGTGAACTCAAAAATTTTCAAAACCAACCCGTAGGATATTTTTATTTTATAAGCACATCACTACAAAACATTGGCTATGATGTATTTACCGTAACAATAATAATACTTGCCATGTTCATAACAATAATAATGCTCTTTGTGGGCATTATGTATCTAAAACTTATAAGACCAGTAAAACAAATATCCAAAGCAATTGATAACAACGACACAAATAGTATAAGCCTATTACTAAACCAAAATACCGAATACGGAAAAATCTCCAACACTATCAACAATTTCATCATTCAGAAAACTGAACTTGAACAAACCTCAAACGCATTAGATCAAAAACGCGCCGAAGTGCTTGAAAAAAGCGAAGACCTAATAAAAATACGCGAAGAATATAGAACACAACGCGAAGATTTTAGAATGCTTCGCGATGACTATCAGACTAACGTAATAGAAAACGATCGTAAAGATTTGGAAATAAAAGACTTAAAATACCAACTCAACAAAATGAGCAAAGTATTACAAAGTAGCAAAAACGAACTCATAACCATTAATGAGTTTATGAATCAACGCGAATCTGAACTCCAAGACAACAACAACCAACTTGTATTTAATCATAACTATTCACGCATATTCCAAAACGTCATACTATCAGTTGTAGCACCAACAAACACAATTTTCAAAAATTGTTTTAAACTCTTCGATCCACAAGACACAATAGGCAATTGTTTTTATTACACAAAAAAAATAGGTAACACAATAGCCGTAGCAGTAGGCGATTGCTCACCATTAGGCGTTCCAGGTGTATTGTTATCAAGTATGACAATAATATTTCTCGATACACTATTTGTAAACAACCCAACCATATCTCCAAACGAACTACTTTGCAAACTACGCGACAATCTACAACGCAATGTAGGAGTAGATTATTACGGCAACGACCGTCCCGATTCTGTATGCATATCGTTACTTATATTCGACAAAGAAACATACCAAGGCAACTTTGCAGGAGCCGCACGCCAAATGCTACTTGTTAGAAACTACAAAATAACAACAATAAAAGGCGATGAATTACCAATAGGGCCAGCATCAAAAGGTTTCAATTTTCAAAACATCGCTGTTCAATTGCAACAAAGCGACATTGTGTATCTCTGCACCGATGGTTACGATAGCACACTTCCCATCCAAGAAAAAACATCAATGGTATCAACCGAACAATTTAGACATGCAGTATTAAAAAACTCCGTTTCACCAATGGAAATTCAAAAACAAAGGCTTACAGAAATAATAACAGAATGGCGCGGACAAATTGGCGACGTAGCAATCGTTGGTTTTAGTTTATAAAAAATTATTTTATTATTTTTTAACAATCCTTAAAAAATGTTTTTGCAAATTTTCAAAAACATTTTTTTACCTTTGCACTTTGAAAACAGCATTTACACAATTTTCTATGCAAACCACAGAAACGGTTATAAGTCAATATCGCAATAGGTTGGTGCTTACCGACGAGGAAATAGAGAAAAACCGCGCAGTGTATTCAAATTTATACAATTTGTCATACGCCGATGTGTTCAACAAAGTTATTCTCAACCCAATACGCGAAGTTTGGTTTAGAGCCAGATTTATCAACTTAGAACCCTTCCCTACCCGCACAGAAAACGATTCGCCATTAATATTCGCTGCAAATCATAGTGGAATGGCTTTTCCATGGGATGCAATAGCATTTATAAGCAAAATAATAGAACGCGGACAAAACACAATAGATAACATTCGCGCACTTATATCCCCACTACTCACAAAATTTCCATACATGTGTCCATTTATGATAGATGGACTATGGTGGAAAGCAGGTTGCATAAACGCCACATTTCTAAATTTTGAAACGGGCATGAAACTAAACTTAAGCAACATACTAATTTTTCCTGAAGGACTCGAAGGTATTGGAAAAGGATTTGACAAAAGGTATAAGTTACAACCATTCAAAACATCCTTTTTGCGAATGAGCATACGATACAAAACCGACATAATACCAATACTAACAGTTAACGGAGAATATAACAATCCATTAGCCTACAACATAAAAAAAATAACCCGCAAAGGGAGAAATTTTGGGCTACCATTTTTTCCATTTGGACCAATAATATTTCTTGCAATTTTTCAACCGTGGATTTTCTACATATCATTGCCCTCAAGATTAACATTTGTACTTGGTAAACGCATCAAGGCATACGAAATGATAGACAAACCTTATGAGGACATAACACAAAAAGACTTGAAAGATATTGGCGAAAAAATACGTCAAATTATGCAACGAAATCTAAACGAAGCCGTAGAAAAATATGGAGATAAATTTTACGACATAAAAGGGTTGATAAAAGCCATGTGGAAAAATAGAAAAAATTTTTTTAGATATTTTCCTGCGTTTTGGCCATGTACAATGACATACTTTGACGTAAATTATTCGCAAGAAAAAGGACAAGAAAGTTTAAAGTTAACATTAAACAAATGCCTAAAAACCATAGCCAAACGCCCTATATTATTGGCAATGTACCTTCCAATTTTAGGATGGCCAATAATAGCACTACATAACACCATAATAATGCGACGACGCAAAAAAAAACAACAAAATAAAATTCAATGACAAACACAATAAACGACAATTAATTTGATAATTTATTAAGCATTGTAATGAAATTAAGAATTTTAAAAACGCTTTTTTTTGTATTAACCGTGCTAATGTTCAGTTCGTGTTATCGCAACATACGCTACATTGTTGATGACAAAACACAACTACCGCACGAATACATCGACACTGTAGAAGACTATCACATAAAAGTTGGCGACATAATAGGCATTGCACTAAAAACCACCAACTCACAGATTAATAGTTTGTTTGTAAGCGATCAAGGCAAAGAAGTAACACATTCGGGATTTGAAGTTAGCGACACAGGTTACATACACGTTCCAATATTTGGAGATATTTTTGTACTTGACAAAACAATCAAAGAAATAAGGCAAGATATTCAAAAAATGGTTGACGAAAAACTCATAGATGCAGTAGTTTCTACAAGGCTAATGAATTTTAATGTCTATTTTCTCGGTGTCCAAAACGGAATGATAAATTTTTCCGACACCAAAGTAAGTATTCTCGAAGCCGTAGCAAGACACGGAGGAGTAACGTACGATGCCAAACGACGAAAAATAATAATAATACGAAAAACCGTCAAAGGGTATTTGCTATATAAAGTTGACATTACAGACCGAAAGTTAATGGAAGCAACACAATTTTATCTACAACCCGGCGATATGATATACGTTGAACCAAGAAGACTTACAGCTTTCAAACGCGCACTCAACGACTACTCTGCCGTGTTAACAATATTTACATCTGGTATGTCGCTTTATTATCTCATAGAACGTTACGTCAAGTAAAAAACGCTTAACAATGGAACAAGACAAAGAAGACCAACCAATAGACTATAAATATTATCTAAGAAAAGTACTCCCAAAATGGTGGATGCTTGCCTTTGGCGTAATAATTTCACTCGCATACGCACATTACCAAAATCGCTATCAGATACCTCAATCGTGTAGCAATGCAACAGTAATGTTAAAAAAGAAAGATAGCCCACAAAATTTTACGGGGCTCGGTACAATATTGCCATCATTTGATGTCCAAAACGAAATAGACATGTTTAAATCCTACAATCTTGCAAGAATTGCATTGTCGGAACTGGATTTTGAAACCTCATACTACCGTGCTGGACACTATGGAGCCGACCGCGAACTTTATAAAAATACATCACCGTTTCGTGTAGAATACGACAAAAACCACCCCCAAATATACAACCAAAAAATATTTCTTACATTTACTGGCGACGACCAATTTAAAATTAGCATAGGAAACTCAGAAAAATACATAACTGCTTCGGTTGGCAATTGGGCAGAAACAGAACAATTTAAATTTCGCATCATGCCATACGATACCACTATGGCATGCGTTGGCAAAAAAGGGCAAATATATTTTTTTAAAACAGAAACATTAGAAAGCCTTGTACCAAGATACTCTGCCAACTTAAGAGTAACCAAAAAAAACAAAAACGGAACAATAGTAAGAGTAGCAATAGTAGGCGAAGTACCAGAAAAATGCGACGATTACGTAAACGCTATAACAAAAGCTTACTTAGCCTACTCACTCGAAGAAAAAAATAGAATAGTTGTAAAAACAATACAATTTATCGACACACTACTCGTAACATTAAGCGACAGCCTTGCTGTAGGCGATGCCGATTTACTAAAATTCTCAAATTCGGTAGATGCAATATTCCGTCCTGGAATGAGCGAAGTAACTGGAACTCTAAAAGAAGGACGCACAGAATTACAACAAATAGCACTAAAAGAAAGTTACTATCAATACATAAAAGAGCAAATGGAACTCTACAACAGCGAAGACGAAAATCTACGTCCCGACCTTACAGCAATAGTTCCACCATCATTGGCAGGCATAACCGATGAACGGCTAAACGGATACCTCAATCAAATAAACGCCCAAATGTCGGAACGAAACGTTTTAGACTTTTCGGTACGCGACGGCAAAAATGTAAAACCATACCAATTTAACGACTATCAAACACGGGAAATAATTCGCAAATTACTGATATACATAGATTTAGCAAGTAATATGCTTGATAAGCGCAAAAAAGAAATAACAAGCAAGATGAACCAAATGCGCGGTCTATTAACCGAACTACCTGCCACTGAACGCGAAAAACTTAAAATATCAAAAAAATACGACCTAAACAACGACCTATACAACTATCTTTTCCGTCGCCGTTACGAAGCAGGAATTTCAGCATTCACCAACCAACCAGATGCCGAAATTCTCGACAAAGCATCATGGATAACTCGCTCATACGTTGCTCCCATTGGCGCATTTCCTACTTCAAAAGCAATAACAATTGGATTAATAGTACCTGCTGTATTAATTGCACTATTAATACTCCTCGACACAAAAATATCAGAAGTATCTGAAATTGAACGCGTAACTGGACTTTCGCCCTTAGGAACAATAGGAGAAAACCGCCATCATACAAAAACACCTGTTGTAACAGCAAAAAATAGCTCAATAGCCGAAGCTTATCGCGGATTAAGAACAAACCTACAATATGTAGATCCCGACCAAAAACACAAAGTTATTGTCTTGACATCAACAGTGAGCGGCGAAGGAAAAACATTCAACGCTGTTAATCTCGCTCTAATAACAGCAATGAACAACCAAAAAGTTTTACTCGTTGGACTTGACCTTAGAAAACCAAGACTTCAAGAATACTTTGGATTGCCAAACACATTAGGAATGAGTACATACCTAAGTCATAATAGCGAAATAGAAGATATAATAATTACCCAAAAATATTATCGCGATGCAAACAATACCGTACTTGATTTTCAATTAGATATTGCACTACCAGGACCAATACCACCCAACCCAGCCGAACTCATTGGTTCTACACGTATGCAAGAATTTATCGAAACAAATCGACATAAATACGATTATATAATAATCGACTCTGCACCAGTAGGCATTGTAACAGACGCAATACTTTTAGACAAATATACATCGTGCTATCTATTTGTAATACGTCAAAAATACTCACAAAAATCAGTACTCAAACTATTCAACGACCTAAAAAGCAACAATCTCCACAACATGAATATCGTGTTTAACGGAATAAAACGCAAAGGCGGGTCTTATGCTTACGGAGGAAAATACGGTTATGGTTATGGTTATGGTTATGGAAGTTATTATGGCGGCTACTATTCAGACGAAAGTGCAGAAGACCGTAACACACTGAAATACAAAGTAAAACATTTTATCAAAAAGTTATTTTTCAGACGAAAGAAAAGAAAATAAAAAAACTGCGGTAAGAAAAATCTTGCCGCAGCATAACTAATTATTAACCTAAACCTTTATATTATGAAAAAAACATACTTTGTTGTACATTTGTACAATGCAAAATTGATAAATAATTTTATACAAAACAACATTATTTTTGCAAATAAATGTTAAAAAATAAGGTTTTCTGTTAAACAAAATAAATAAAAAAATGTCAATATACAACGAAACCATAAAAGTAACCGTAAACACATTAAAACAAATGAAACAAAATGGTCAAAAAATAGCGATGGTAACCTGCTACGACTATTCTTCGGCCAAAATACTCGACTCCACAAGCATTGATGCAGTACTTGTTGGCGATTCTGCTGCCAACGTAATGGCTGGTTATGAAACCACACTGCCAATAACTCTCGACGAAATGATTATCTACGCTGCATCGGTAGTACGCGGATGTAAACGTGCCATGGTGGTAGTTGACATGCCATTTGGAACATATCAAGGCGATGCACGTGAAGCATCGAAAAATGCCGTGGAAATAATGAAACGAACAGGTGCTCAAGCTGTTAAAATAGAAGGTGGTAAAGAGATAGAAGAATCATACAAGGCAATACTCGCCACAGGAATACCAATAATGGCACATCTTGGACTTACACCACAAAGCATAAACAAATTTGGTGGCTACGGACTACGTGCAAAAGAAGACGCAGAAGCAGAAATACTTCTTCAAAATGCACTCTTGGCAGAAAAACTTGGTTGCTTTTCCGTTGTACTTGAAAAAATACCAACGCAACTCGCCGAAAAAGTTACCCAAAGCCTACAAATTCCAACAATAGGAATAGGAGCCGGCAATGTTTGCGATGGTCAAGTACTTGTTTTTCAAGATGTTTTAGGAATTAACGAAGGTTTTAAACCAAAATTTCTCCGAAAATATTCCAACATAGCAGAACAAATTAGAACGGCTATTAACAACTACTCAAAAGACGTAAAATCTGGCGATTTTCCAAATGCTCAAGAACAATATTAATTGTTTGATTATGAACAAGTTTACACAAACACTTATAGCAATTGTCACATTATTAGCAAGTTGTAACAACAGTTTAGAATTTAAAACATTACCCTCTGGTGTGGAATATTGCTATATAAATCAAAACCCCGACAGCACAACAGCAAACCCAGGAGACGTTTGGATTATAAACGTAAAATACTATAATTCAAACGATTCGTTACTTTTCAATAGCAAAGAAGTTGCCGAAAATTTTACAATGGGATGCCCCGAAGAAGAAATGCAAGGTTGCATAGAAGAGGGCTTGACGAAAATACACAAAGGCGATAGTATGATAATAAAAGTTGATGCTGAAAAATTTTACAACATATCATGCGCCACAACACCACCAGACTTCATAAAAAAAGGAGAACAACTTACATTTTACGTAAAATGCGAAAACATTATAGCCAAAGAAGATTTTGAAAACCAACTTCTCGAACTTGAAAACAGAATGGTAGCACAAGAAAAAATGTTGATACGCAGTTATTTAGAACGAGAAGGCATACAAGCAAAACATTTTGATAATGGCATTTATAAAATAATACTAAAAGAAGGACAAGGCAAAGAAACAGCCGCGAATAAATTTGTAAATGTCAACTATGTAGGCACTTTTCTCGATGGATTGGAATTTGACAACAGTTATAAACGAGGTAAACCTCTAAAATTTCAACTGGGACAAAATTTAGTAATTCAGGGTTGGGAATTTGCAATTGCAACAATGAAAAAAGGAGAAAAAAGCCAATTTATTATTCCGTTTAGGCTTGCATACGGAGCAAAAGGACAAAAAGGAATTATTCCACCATATTGCACACTACTTTTTGAAATAGAATTGTTAGATTTTAAATAAAATGACAAAAAAAATTAATACTATACTATTATTTTTTCTAAGTATAATTGCTATAATAAACACATCTTGTAGCAAAGAAGCTGATGGTCGCGATGCCGAAAACGAGGCAATTGAAAAATTTCTAAGCAAATATGGTGATACTTGTTTTGTAAACTACGATGGAATATATCTCTACTTAACCGAAGAAGGAACAGAAAATTATTCCAACGAAGACATTGTAACAATAACATATTCTGGTCAAACACTCGAAAATGTAGTAACATTTGCCTACAACAATGTAATGCAAGTGGTATATGGAGATAATTCATTAATCAGTGGTTGGAAAATAGCTTTGCAACAAATAAAAAAAGGCAGCGAAGGTATTTTACTAATCCCATATAAAAAAGCTTACGGAAAACAACGAGTAGGGATTATTGAACCATATAGTACACTTGTCTTTACATTTGCAGCCAACTAAACAACTAATACTAAGTATGAATCCAACAGAAAATCAAAGCAATGAAATAGAAAAAAGAGTATCTACAGAAAGGCTTAACAACATAATAGCTGGTGCGGACTTTTTAATTTCAAAACTTAAAGATTTTTTGCGAATGGGACTTTATAACATAGAAAACCAAAAAGAAGAAATATCACAAGTTTGTCGCAGATTAATAGACTTTCAAGCGCAAGGGTTGGCAACAATGACATCAAAACTCGCTGAATTGGATTTCAATAGTGATAATTGGAAATATAAAATAACATCAATAATAACAAAAATTTATCTTATTTGTAACGGAATAAAAACAATAAACCAACAGCCAACTAATTGGCAATACGAACTATTAACGTTGGCTGGCGTAACAACACCGCAACAACAGATTTTTAATAATCAACCAGTTACAGATTTATGGTTTGTTTTAGCTTGTCAACACGGACAAACAAATGAAATATCGTACAAAAAAACATGGTTTATTGGAAAAAAATCAAATAGAATTGCTTTTTTTATACAATATTTTAAAGATTCCAAATATCAAGAAACAATCTTTATTCCTGGTACATACGTTAATGCCGATTTTTATTTTTATCCTGGGATTCATTCAATGAGAGTTTTATACAAAAATAAAGACATAACACAGGATTTTTTTTCGCCCAAAGCTTATTCAGGAATTAATAAAGTTATAAAAATATATAAAAAAGCATTAACAGATAACCCTTTTATGGATAACATTCCATTGATAATAACTGATGTTTTTATAGTTTGCAAAAATGGGAAATATGCTTTAGCCGACATGGATAAAAATATAATATACTTGATTAACAACAAATTAAAAACAGCAAAAATATTATCCGCAACAGGGAACAACTTTTTTTCATGCTTTGTAAATCTAAAAGATTTTGAAGTAGAAATAATTTCCATTTGGGCTAATAATTCATACTATTTTATAACAGATGAAAACTATTGAACAACTAATTAACATTGCTGCCCTTGGCACATCAACAACAAAAATAGAACAAATAGAGTTTCCTAAATGGATAAAACCATATACAGATAAAATTTTAGCACAAAAATGCGATAATGAAGATAAATTTTTAAAACTACTCGCAATAAATATTTGTTCTGCGCAAAGTGGTTTTTGTCCAGAAAAATATAACGAAACCCATTATTTGCCACCAGAAGTAAAAGAAGAACAAAATTTTATAAGCATCAACAACGCAGAACGATTAGTTTATCTTATGAACGAAAAAAAAAGCATACTATTAAACCACATGCTTAAAATTTTTGAAAACAAGAAACAAGTTTTGCCTTACAGCTACATACCATTGTTTGTAAATAAATTTTTATTACAAGATAACCATAAATTTTTGATGAGTCGAATGCTTATTTGGAAATTGCTTGGCAATAGAGGCAAATGGTTGGTAAAAGTAATGAAAATATCTGATTTAAAATGGGATACAGCATCACACGAAAACCAAATTAAAATGCTTAAAGCAATGAAAATGGCCAACATAAAAAATTACTTACAATACTTAGAAAAAAATTGGCATAAAGAAACTATCAAAAATAAAATTGATTTTTTGCAAAACATAAAAATTTCTGACAATTATGACCTTCAATTTATAGAAAATATTGCCGAAAATGATACTTCTACAAAAATATCAATTTTTGCAAAAAACAAAATAAAAGAATATAACGAAAGATTAACCCCAGAAAAAGCAGAAAAAATATGCATTGATAACAAAAAAATAATAATAAAATATCTTAATATTTTAACTTCAGAACAACTCGAAAACTTAAGTTACTCATTTGATGTTGAAAAACAAAACGATGAAACCAATTTTTTTTTCGCACACGAATTTTCTGTAATAAATAAAGATAAATGGAAACAAAATTTTTCTGAAAAATTCTTAAATTTTATTTTAAACAGCCCATTTACAATAAAAACAGATAACTTTGCTCAAAAAATTTCTGTAATATTAAATTCAAAATCTCAATATTTTTTAGAAAATTATTACAGAAACAATAGTGGAAATATAAACAACGTTTTTGTTGCAAAAATATTAGTATATTTAAATATCATTAACAAAGATTTTATTATATAAAATCTTTAAATTCAACTATTTTGTTTTCAAAATTATCAACAGTAGGAACAGCATAAAACTTAGAATTTGGATACATTTTATGCGCAAACTGTTCAATTCGTTTTTCACTTTCGGGCGATATAACTTTGTCCCAATTTGGAAGATAATTGTAAATTACAGAATGTAAATTTATTGCTCTCGCTTTACATGCTTCAATACTAAGCAAAGCATGATTGATACTTCCAAGCTTTGATGAAGTTACCAAAACAAGATTTAAGTTATAATTTTTTATATAATCTATAGTATAATAATCACCATAAAGAGGTACATAAAGACCACCTGCTCCTTCTGTTAAAACAACCTGATATTTTGATTGAAGAGCTTGTGAATCATTAAAAATAAGTTGAGGATCAATTTTAACATTTTCCATCATAGCAGAAAGATGCGGAGATGCAGGATATTTAAATAAATATCTACAAGTCAAACCATTATAATCTTCCTCTAAAAAATTTCTACCTTCGGTTTTGCGATGAAATTTTATGTCATCTGCCACTTTTTCGCATCCAGTTTGTACTGGTTTTTGAGTAATTACCGTATATCCAATAGACAAAAGATATTTTGAAATCAAAGCTGTAACCGCTGTTTTTCCGCAATCGGTATCAATGCCGCCAACAAAAAAATTCATATATTTTTTTATAATTTATAAAAAAAAATTTTTATTACCCAAAATCAAAAACGGAACAGAGAACTTATCATTCTCCATTCCGCAGCATTATGAATAAAATTTAAACTATCCTTATTTAAATCTAAGGCTACCAGAATCAATATCTACATCTTCGTATTGAGTAATAACTGTATTAGAATTACCCATATCTATACCAACGGCTGTATTTGTGTCGCCGCCGTTAGACTTCACAGAATTAAGACAATATCCAAGCGAAGTTAATGTCAATGGATTTTCAACTACTTCGATATTCAATATACCTTCAAATTCTTTGTAAAAATTTTCAATAAGTTCCATATAAAGAGCACCACCACCAGTAATGTACATTTTACTTGCTTTTGTAAAATCGGCATCTGTAAAAGTACGACGGAAATTTGGAGAAATTACATCTCTGTAATACATATTCAAAACATTACGACGAATGTCAAGAATGTCGATTTTTTTACGATTTAGAATAATAAAATTGCTCATGAACGCTTGCTCAATCTGACGTTCATTTTTAAGACCAAGCGAATATTGCAACCCCAATTCCTTGATAAACAAACTTATTGCATATTGCAACCCCGGAACGCTAAGAGCAGTACGTTGAACCATACCATTTTCTGTACTGAGAACAGCTTCACACGTACCAAATCCAAGACTTACCACAAAAAAGTTTCCAGAAGCCTTGGTTTCTCCTTGTCGCAAAGCTACAATATTTCCAAGAATTTCGGGAATAATTTCAACCGAAACCACGTCAACTTTCATTTCCGAACGACCTTTGTTGGTAAAAGTAGAAAGGTCAAAATCAATTTTATGAGTTTTTTGAAGCAATTCAGGTGTAATATTTTTATTAACCTGATATGTACTCAATGGAAAACCAGTTGTTATAGTCAAAGGTCTATTGTTTTTATACGAAGCAAGCAACAATGCTGCCTTGAAAAGTATCTTATAATCTATTTCTGTTGGGGCTGCATTAACTGTTCTGTGTGGCGAACCACCTTCAGTAAGGGCAAGATTACCAACAATATATGGTACATCATCAATGAATATACGCAAGCCATTTAAAAGGTCTTGCGAAACCATCGAAAGATCTGAATTGTTATGTTCAAAAACACTTGGAAAACTATAACTCGTTATCATTTTATATTTTTGTATTTTTTAGTTTCTTTTTCAAATGCACTGCAAAACCTAAGCCAAACAACTAAATTTTACATTTTTTTTCTAAATGATATGTTTTGCACAATATTTGTATAATCTCTTATAAAATTATAGTAAAATGAATAAATACGAAAACTATCCAATAGATATAATACCAGAAAGGATAATTGCGGCTCAAAAAAGTTTTATACCAATGCCGCCTACTCCTATTAAACCACAGCAACCTAAGATTTTAAAAGAGCATTATGTTGCTCTTACTATATGTATTATAACTATAATACTATCAATAACTTATAAATTTTCACCAATAGAGTCAATGTGGGGTATTAAAGTTGTTTTGTTAACACTTTTCTGTATTTCGGCATCTGCAACAGTTTTTGAAACTATTAAAAATAAAATAAAATCAACAACTAACGAAAAAGAAAATCAAAAATTCGAGTTGTTGATGCAGCGATATGTTAAAGAATGTGGTGAACGAAAAGATATTGAAACCAAAAACACAGATCCCGTTGCATTAACAGAATATCGACGTAAAAAAGTAATTGAAAACTTGATAATTACAAACACATCGCTTATTTCGGCTCATAACACAAAAACAAAATATTTTAACTATTTTTACAAAACACTAAAAAATTTCTTTCCCGACAACATATTAATTAACTATACATTGGAACAAAATTTAAATAACAATCAATTTACACCAAATTATATAGTAGCAAATTCTGACTTAAAACTATATATCGACATAGAAATAGATATACCGTATCTTCTTGATACTCATCATCCTCAAGATTATATTAATAAAAAAGACTACCAATCCATATACACAAGAGCAAATCACGATATGTTTTTTTCTAACGCTGGTTGGATAGTTATTCATTTTGCTGAAGAACAGATTATAAAATATCCTGAAAGTTGTTGTAAACACATTGCTCAAATAATTTTTAATATTACCGACGACAATACTTCGTTGCAAAAATTTAACACCGTAAAAACTCTTACGGAAATACCAATGTGGAATTATTCGCAAGCCGTTATACTCGCGTCTCAAAACTATCGTGAAAATTATTTGCCTCAAAAACCAGAAAATAAAAGCGAAAGCGATTTTCTTGCCGAAATAAATTCAAAATCGTTTGAAAAAGAAAATGCAACAACACTGCAAACTGAAAATGAAATAGTTGCTCAACAAAAGCCAATTATAAAAACATCTACAGATAACACTACAATAAAAATTAATAATACAGAACCAATTCCAGTAAAAACTCAAAAAACAACAAAAGCAAAACAAAAATTGCAAGTTGCTGGAAATTATGACGATGATGAAGATATAATTGAATTGGAACAACTTGAAACTGAAGTTGTTAAAACCGAAATAAAACCTACAAAACAGCAACAAACAACAGAAATATTGATAAAATATAACGAAACACCATACACACAAAATATTGAAACAACAAAATTGCCACCGTTAACAAACAATTTGTCTCAAGACCCCCTACCCGCCCCTACACCTGAGGAAGTTGAAGAAAAAGAATCAAAACTGCTTGTTGACGAAATGGAAACATACTATAAAAATGCAAATTGGAAAAAACTAATAGAAACATGCAATAAAATTTTGGAAACCGACAACCAAAACGAAATTGCATATCTACGTCGTGCATGTGCATACGGCAACCTCGGCAATTTTAAAAACGTAATTTCCGATTGTCAAAAAATAATATCCATTAACCCCAAAAATGCTGATGCATATTACAACTATGGGGTGGTTTGCCTTATACAAAAAAGACCACAAGACGCATTAGAAAACTTTAAAAATGCCATTAAAAATAACATCGCCAACAAAAACGAGATTTATAAAACAATTGCTGAAATCTGCAAAAGTCAAGCGGACATAGAAAACTATAAAAATTATATGCGTTTGGCAACAAAGTTGGAAAACAATGAAAACCAACCAAATTTGCAAGAAAAAACAGAAACCTCTAAATCAGCATCAAAAAACATAAAAATTGCAGAAAGTGGAACATCAGAAATTGTTTTTAGCAACGATGACGAATACGCAATTACATGCGAAAATCCACGTGGTTACTCAATTTTTAGAACATCAGATTGGAAACGCATACACTATGGAGAAGAAAACGTAACTTGCGCAGCAATAAGTAGAAACACAAAATTCATAGCACTTGGCGGTAGCAGAAAGTTAACAATAATGAATATTATTGACGAAAAAATAACACATTATGCTGCCATTACCAACTTTACTGGCGAGGCAAAAAAAATGTTTTTTCATCCATTTAACAACGAAATACTTTTTGTGTCGGATAATTTTTCAATTTATAAAATAGATTTACGTAGTCGTGTTATTAACAAAGTAATCAACGATTTTAGAATGATGACAATATCACCCGACATGCAATACGTAGCAGGAAAAGATTTTTCAAACAACATCAAAGTATTTAGAATCAATGTTTTGGCCGAGATACTAAAAATTCAATCAAACACAAAAACAGAAATAACATCAATGGCTCTATCGAGCGAAGCTGGAAAACTTTACTTTAGCGACAACGAAGGACGCATAAACATCTATAACATAAGAATTTCAACCGACGAAAAACCAATAAATTTACCATACGAAATACCCGAAATAAAAATAAATAACAATTACATTGCCGCCATTTGCGATGACAGAAAAATAAGAATATTTAGCACAAAAAACAATCAAAAAATTAAAGAAATTGAAGAAAAATTTTTACCAAAAACAATTTGCATGAGCAACTCAAATAAATATCTTGCAATAGGAAACATTGACGAAAATTTCAACATTTTTACATTGTAATTTGATTTTATAAAATCAATAAATTAAAATCCACAACCCCAAAAAAAAGTTGTGGATTTTTTTATAAAACTACTATCAAACAACAACCTACCTTATTTTATTATAATTTTTGGCTATAAAAATAAAAAAAAATCACCATTTTAGGGGATTGTAAAATAATAACGATCAACTACTTTTGCGCAAATTTTTTAGGGTTAATACATGAAAATAAAGATATTAGCAATAGTAATATTTTTACTCGTTACCTCCGTTACAGCGTTTTCTCAAACCTTTAATCTTGAAGGAACAGTAAAAAACCTTTCTAACGAAAGTCCAATTCCATTTGCAACCGTAGTTTTGGGCGACAACCAACTATGGGCAATAACCGACCAAAATGGAAGCTTTACTATAAAAAATATTCCTACAAACGAAATTACAATATCAATACAATGTCTCGGATTTGTAAAACGAGAATTTATTGTCAACAAATCAATGAATCCGCTAACAATATATCTAAAAGAAGATAACTTAAAAATTGCGGAAGTTGTAGTAACTGCCAAAAAATCAGAAATTGAAAGTTCCACCGCTTACACCCTTGATAGAAAAGCACTTGACCATCAACAAATTTTAAATGTTGGAGATGTAAATAGTTTACTACCAGGCGGAAAAACAATCAATTCAACTCTCACGTCCGACAACCGAACAGCTTTGCGTAGCGGCACTTCTGAATTTGGAAACGCATCGTTTGGAACTGCTGTTGAACTTGATGGAGCAAGAATTAGCAACAACGCCGAACTTGACGAAACCGCTGGTGCATCTACAAGAAATATAAGTTCTTCAAATATAGAAAGCATAGAAATAATAACGGGAATACCCTCGGTAGAATATGGCGATTTGAGCAACGGTATTGTAAAAATTAACACAAAAAAAGGTAAAACACCTTTTATAATAGACCTTTCGGCAAATCCACACACAAAACAAGCTGCAATAAGCAAAGGTTTTGAACTTTCAAATAATGCGGGAATGATTAATACTTCGTTTGAACATACCCGCTCATTTAGCGACATTGCCAGCCCTTACACAAGTTACCAACGCAATGTTGTTGACATAAAATATTCCAACACATTTAAAAAATCTACCGAAAATCCACTTATGCTTAACGTTGGAATTAGCGGTAACACAGGTGGTTACAATTCAGAAGCCGACCCAGATGCTTTTTCTCAAAACTACACCAAGAAAAAAGACCAAGTTATAAGGCTAAACTCCAAAATAACATGGCTACTTAACAAAAGTTGGATAACCAATCTCAACGCTTCAATTTCGTTCTCCGCTGCCAACAAAACTTCCGAAACCAACACCAACCAAAGTAGCGCAAGCACACAAGCATACGTCCACACACAAGAAGAAGGTTATTTTATTGCCCAAGAATTCGATTCCGAAAATCCAAGTCCTATAATTCTTTCGCAAGTTGGATATTGGTATATAAAGGATTATAACGAAAGCAAACCTATTGACTTTAATGCAAAAATAAAGGGTGATTTGGTAAAATATTTCTCTATTTTCACCAACAAATTAATGCTCGGAACAGAATTTACATCAAGCGGAAACCTTGGACGTGGAACTTATTACGACGATATGCAATACGCTCGCGACGGTTGGAGAGAATATCGCTACAAAGATTTGCCTTTTATGAACAACGTTGCCATTTATGCCGAAAATAAAATTACCACATCGCCAAACAAAAATGTAAAAGGCTCTGAATTACAACTTACTGCTGGCATAAGAGAAGATTTAACCATTATAAACGGCAGCAATTACGGCGCAGTATCATCTCTTTCTCCTCGCATAAATACAAAATATATTTTTTGGAAAGATAGACAACGAACTATCTCTCAACTAAGCATTTACGCTGGCTATGGTAAAAGCGTAAAACTACCATCATTTCAAGTACTCTATCCAAGACCAAGTTACTACGACGAACAAGTGTTTGCATCAACATCAACCGCCGATGGCAAAGCTTTTTACGCATACTACACACACCCAATAAAAGCCGAAAGAAACACAGATTTAAAATGGCAATACACCAACCAAACAGAATTGGGTGCAGAAATTATTATTAAAGGCATAAAAATTTCTCTTACAGGATATTACAACAAAACACTAAGACCATATACATGCATTTATCAATACACGCCATTTACATATTACAAAACTTATAGTAGCGAACTTGAAAATTCTCAAATAGAATCGCAAAATAGAGTTTATTCTATAGACCAAACCTCTGGCGTTGTTACAATAACAGACATTAGTGGTCAAAACCAACAAGAAACATTAGCCACTACAGCCAAAAATACATATAAATCATCAATAAAATACACCAATTCCAACCCAATAAAACGTTACGGACTCGATTGGATAATTGATTTTCCTCAAATAAAACCTCTAAAAACATCAATTAGACTTGATGGAAATTTATATAGATACAAAGGATCAAACCATTCGCTTATAAGTTATTGGCCCAACTCGTCAACCCTTAGTTCAGACGGAACTGCATTCAATCTCATTGGTTACTATGCAGGAAGCTCAAACACCTCCACTGGCTCTGGTGCTACCAACACTTATTACAACGGAACACTAAAAAAACAACTCAACCAAAATTGCACATTCACCACACACGTTCCAAATGTAAGAATGATAATATCATTGCGCATTGAGGCTACTCTATACAGATTTTCAAAACTACTTATCGACAACGGTGGTTATAGCAACATTGCATACGCATCTGCAAAACAAGGCAAAACCATTGGTCTTCCATATCAAGAAAACATGAGAGATTTTTACATAACTGTCTATCCTGTTTATTATTCCACATGGGACAATCCCAACAAACTAATACCTTTTGCAGAAACCTATTTGCAAGCAAAGCAAAACAATCCCGCTTTGTATGCCGACCTTACAAAACTTACAACCACCACCAACTACGGCTACACATTCAATCCCGATAAAATTTCGGCTTATTATTCTGCCAACATAAGCATAACTAAAGAAATTGGCGACAAAGCATCAATAAGTTTTTACGCCAACAATTTCTTTTGCCACAACGGAAACATAAAATCGAGCCGCACAGGGTTGGAATCTTCGCTATACGACAGCGGTTACATTCCTGATTTTTATTATGGAATAACTTTAAGAATAAAACTTTAGAAAAATGAAAAAATTACTCGCATACATATTATTAGTTTTTCTCATTGCTTGCAACACAATTGACGAAAACACAATAGATTTTACTGTAAGTGAATTAAAAATAAAACTCAACTACCCAGAAAATTCAACCGTAACAGCACGTCAAGGTGTTAAAATAACGCTTATCGACTCCAAGGGAACAATTTTTGAAAGCCAAACCGACCAAACAGGCACGGCAACGTTTAATGTTCCAACGGGAATTTACACTGCAACAGTTTCCGACAAAACATCTTCCATAAAAATTTACAACGGAAATAGTAGCGAAATTATCATAACCTCTGGAAAGGATTTCTATTCAGAAATAACACTTGTAGAAACAACAACCAACAAAATAATAATAAAAGAGCTATACTGCGGCGGCTGCCAAATGGACGATGGAAGTGGTTACACTCGCAACGACAAATACACAACCATTTACAACAATAGTGCCGACACCGTAGCAATAGAAAACTTCAGCCTTGCCGTTGCCATGCCGTACAATGCCACAGGCGGCAACAACAACTACGTTGACAACAAACTTGTATATGCCGAAGAAAGTTTTATACCTGCTGCAATGGGTATTTGGTACTACCCTGGAACGCTTACATTTTTACCATACGAACAAAAAGTAATTTCAATTTTTGGAGCAATAGACCACACTCAAACCTATTCAAATTCGGTAAATCTTGCCAACAAAGATTATTACGTACTTTATGACGAAAATTGCGACCGTTATGCAGGCAACACAAATTACTATCCCGCACCATACGAAGCCATTCCACACAGCAATTATTTCAAAGCAGTGGTATTTGGGCAAGGCACGAGTTGGGTTTTTAGCGTTACATCGCCATGCTTTTTTATCTACTACACCGACGAAAACCCAGTTGATTTTTGCAACGACGAACAAAATCACTATTTCGACGGCAATAAAAGCGGTTCTTGGGGCAGTTACGGCTCATGTTTAAAAGTACCATCAGAAAATATCCTCGATGCAATAGAGGTGTTTACCACAAGATACGACGACAACAAAAAACGCCTTACCGAAGATGTTGACGGTGGATATATTTGGCACACCAATCAATACGGATACACGCTTTATAGAAATGTAAACCAAGCAGCAACAGAAGCACTTCCCGAAAACAAAGACAAAATAGTTTACAACTATTCGCTTGGCACACAAGATATAGAAAAAGGAACAACCGACCCTTCGGGAATAGACGCTGAAGCATCAATAAAAAATGGAGCGCACATTATTTTTGAAGATACAAACAACTCTGGACAAGATTTTCATCAACGTAAAAAAGCCGCCATTAAAGACTGAATAAATCAATAAAACACATAACAAAAAATACAACAAAAAAAATGAAAAAATTATTATCATTAGCATTAGGATTAACATTTGTTGCAGCAATAATATCAGGCTGCAAAGACGACACTTCCGATCCAATAACACCAGACCGCGTTCAAACCGACACTACCAACACAACTAATCAAAACGGCACTACCAATCCTAACGACCAAACCGACACAATCCAACAACCCATTACACCACAAACATACAACGTTACTGTAAAACTAATAGCAGAATCAGTTTCGTTTGAAAACTTTACAATAAACATTTCGCAAGATACAATGCTGACACTCACCCCCAACAACGACGGAATAATATCTGCACAACTTTTTGAAGGAAAATACAACATTTCTGCAAGTGGTAAAATCTCCGAAAAAGGAAGAGTTTACAATTTTTCGGGTAAAATCAATGATTTAGAAATAACATCATCATTCGACACCACACAAATTTATGAAATAAACCTTGATAAAGTAGAAAAAAATCAAATAATCATCACCGAGGTATATTGCGGAAATTCAACATACTACGATGAAAAAAACGAAAAGAACGTTACACTCCAAAAAGACAAATACATCAAACTTTACAACAATTCCGACCAACCAGCCGAAATCAAGAACTTCTGCTTTGGAATTTGCTTCCCTTACATGAGCAACAACACTGTTGGATCAATCACAGTAACTAATTATTCCGCCGAAGGCTATACACCTGCCACACAGGGCATTTGGTGGATTGACGAAATCAAGTTTGAACCATACGAGGAAAAAGTTTTTGTCGTATATTCAGCTGAAGACTATACTTCTTTGGGCGGTGTCAACCTCGACAACTCTAAATATTACTGCCTTATTGACATGACATCAGCATTCAACCAAAAATCATTCTACACAGAGCCGTCTGCCGACAAAGTAAAACTCAATGTTCAAATATATGGATTAGGAAATGCTTGGCAAATTGGACAAGCTCCAGCATTATTTATTTTCACTACTGGAGAAGTTTCACCTGCTGACTTTGCCAACGATGCCGCAAACCAAATCAACCTCCAGGGCACAGATTGGGGTACACTTGGTTCAAGCCTAAAAATTCCAAACGCAAACATTATTGATGGTGTTGACATCAAGAACGCAACTTGCACGTACAAGAATGACGGTTCGTTGACATCTGACAATTCCACAAAATATGCACAGCGTCTGCCCGATGCGGTTGACAAAGGATTTGTAAACCAAACCGAAACTGGCAAAGGATTCTCGTATTACCGCAATGTTGATAAAGATGCTACCTCGGCTTTGACTGAAAATGAAGGCAAACTCGTTAGTGGTTACTCCTACGGAACTGAAACCTTAACCAACGGAGAAGGTACTGCTTCTGGCTCCACCGATCCATCAGGTATAGATGCAGAGGCATCAATTAAAAAAGGCGCACATATTATCTATCAAGACACCGACAATTCGAGCGTTGACTTTCATCAAAGAAAACAAGCAACGTTAAAAGATTAAAACAATATGCTTAAAACAAAAATCATAACTTTTTCAATCTGTGTTGTTGCTGGTTTTTCGCCAGCAATGGCACAGTTTGATTCTCTTAACTTTTCGGCAAATGGTAAAAACTTTTTAGAAAACAACAACGCAAGCCTAATAAACCAAACCAACATTGCATCGGTTTCTAAGGCAGAAGTTTTTGCTATTGCACAGAAAAACGGCTTTAGAAATTACAATCAAGCAGCCAAAAGCATTTCTGCTGGAGCCGATGTTCAATCGTTTTACAAATTTAATTCAAAAGTAAGTGGTTATGGCAAAATAAGTTACGAAAACTTTACGGGTAAAGATATGCACGGTTCGGTATTTATTTTCCCAGAACAAATGCCATTCGACATTGTGGAGCAAGCCGACACCAACTGTGGAACAAAAAACCTCGAAAAATACAACATCATTGGCGCAATTGGTGCAAAAGTTTTGAAAGATTTTTCTGTTGGTGTAAAATTTGATTATATCACAGCCAATTACGCCAAACGAAAAGACCTTCGTCACAAAAATAGTTTGATGGATTTGTCATTGTCGGCAGGGATAAGTTATGATTTTGGTTTTATACAAACTGGCGCAAACTATATTTACCGCCGTAGAAACGAAAGCATAAAATTCAACACTTTTGGCACAGCCGACAAAACCTACAACAGCATAATTAGTTACGCTGTTTTTTGGGGATTACGCGAAGAATTTGGAACAGAAGGTTTTACAGATAAATCGCGAGAAATGCCACTTTTCGACCAATACAATGGGTTCAACTACCAATTTTTGATTAACATTTCGCCAAAAATACAATGGTTCAACGATTTTGGATTGTCTTGGCGCGATGGTAAATACGGAAGAAAAGGTCAATACACAATAGAATACGAAAAACACAATTCTGATATTATAAACATTTCAGGAAGTTTTTTCATAAAATCTAACAAATTAACCCAAAGCATAAATTACAATGCAAAACAAGAAAAACTTAATGTTTTTAGAAATATCTACACATCAGAAACCTTTGAAGGCGGATTAACAAATTATATCTACCACGACAAACTCAAAATATCGCAAAAACAAAACGAAAGCATTAATATAAACTACAATTTATTGTATTTCAGCAATTTCAAAGATTTAAATCAAATTTGGGATTTTAACATTTCAACAGTTTTTAACCGCCGTGCCACCATTGGCGTAGTCTATCCATTTTATCGCCGTCAGGATATAAAAACAAAAGAATTATCCGTAAGCCTAAGCCAAACAAACTATACTCAAAACAATACCGAGTTAAAGTTTACAATTGGAGGCGCAATGAAAAAAGGTAGCGGACATCCATACATCGATGGTTGGTATGTTGAACCAAACTATAACCTTTCCAACCCACCAGAAAGTACAGTTTGCATTTTTGAAGAATACGAATATTTATGCAAACCACATATTGATTTAAACGCAGCTGCAAAAATTGCAAGAAAAATGTTTTCTGAAAGTATAAAAGGTTATGTATCAATAAACTACAACCATACACAAGCAAAAAATACAATCTACCTTAAAAACACCGCCAATACCATTGCCATAAGTATAGAATTCGAGTTGTGATAACCATAAAAGCCCAAAACAGTTGAAGTATACTCCGTTAGTCTGTCAGCAATACATAATTTAAGGAACATACCCCATACAATACGCCGAGCTCCTTCTGCGAAATCAGCATAGTTAGCTTTTCGAACTTCTTTTAATTGGGGGATGAATTCACCCGGTCTATCGATAGGACCTGACATTATTGTTGGGAAAAAGGCAATGTATATACCAAAGTCCACTATATCACGACAGGGTTGTATATTAGCACGATGTACTTCAACTACATAACTAATCAATTTAAATGTAAAAAAACTCACACCTAATGGCATAAGAATATTAAAAGAACCAATGAGATATTTAGTGCTGTTTCCAAACAATTATTAAAGATGAACATTGACTTAGATGGTACTATTGAAATCTTTAACAACGGAATTGAACAACGTTCTTTGCTTAAAATATATGATAAGTTTAGCCCGAAACTAGATATATGTATATGGGCATTTTTTCCTAGTGATAGAGATTGCAATAATCAAATGAAAGTATTAATAGGGCATTTAGAAGATTGTCTATTTAACAATATGTGGAAAGAAGATGTTCCATTTAAAATATTTACACAAGTAAAGGCTATTAATCTTCACAAAGAAGCAAGAGATTATATATTACAAACTATTATTTCAAAAACAGACAAGGTATTTGAACCTAGAAAGGAGCAAACTAATGGATAAAGATATATGTACATTATCAGATTTATTTCTAGCAATTTCA
>CALFIU010000043.1 GCA_937877455.1 uncultured Bacteroidales bacterium | reverse complement strand
CACAAGTGAAATGCGCTGGCGGACGCACCGATATGGTTGTGCAGATGCCCGACACCACATACGTTTTTGAGCTAAAACTCAATGGCACAGCTGCGGAGGCTCTCGAACAAATCAACTCAAACAACTATGCTTTGCCATATCAGTTTGAAGGTAAAAAAGTTGTGAAGATTGGCGTGGCATTCGACAAGGAGACTCGCACGCCGACGGATTGGGTGGTGGAGTGAGGGTGGTACACCATTATTATGAGATAAAATAAAACGAAATATTATGCAATCATTCAGTAGAAATCGTTACCCGGTTGGGATACAGACATTTAAGCGTATTATTAGTGAGAAGTATATATATATCGACAAAACCGACCTTGTCTGGCAAATAGCTCATTACTCACCATACGTTTTTCTGAGCCGTCCGCGCAGGTTTGGCAAATCGCTGCTGACGTCTACGCTCGAATCGTATTTCAAAGGTGAGAAAGAACTCTTTGCCGGGCTGAAAATCAACGATTATGAGCAGGAGTGGGAAAGTTACCCGACATTCCGCATAGATATGAGTTTGGCAAAGGCGCAAGCTTCGCCACAAGCGTTGCAACGTACGATTATGTCGTTGCTCAAACCATTCTTTGAGGTGTATGGCGACCCCAACGAAGAAACGCCCGGTGTCGCATTTCGTGAAATTATTCGCCGTGCCTACAACCAAACTGGCAAGCAAGTAGCCGTTATCATCGACGAATACGACGCGCCACTACTTGAAGTCCTTCACGAGGAGACAATGCTCGATGGTATGCGGCAGGTGATGCAAGAATTTTATGTTCCGCTGAAAGCTTGCGAGGCGATGGTGAAGTTTTGCTTCATCACGGGCATAACCAAATTCTCGCAACTCAGCATATTTTCTACTATAAATAATCTTACAAATGTTACCCTCGACCCACGTTTTGCTACTATTTGCGGCATAACTGAGGAGGAGTTAACAACTGTACTACGCTCTGACATAGAGAAACTTGCAGAAGAATACGAATGTACGTACGATGAGATGTGCGAGAAACTTCGCCTGAAATACGATGGCTATCATTTCACACGTAGCAAAAACGGCGTTTACAATCCGTTCAGCCTATTGAAGGCATTTCAGCAAAACGAACTTAGCAACTATTGGTTTGAGAGTGGCACGCCAACATTCCTAATTAAACAGATGCAGCATTTCCAGACCGACATAATGTCGATGGATAATTTGCAGGTGAAGTCTATTGCGTTCGACCAACCAACTGAGAACATGCAAAATGCGTTGCCGTTGCTTTACCAGAGCGGTTATCTGACCATCAAAAGTTACGACAGAGAAGTTGAGGAATACACATTGGCTATTCCCAATCAAGAGGTGCGAGTTGGCTATTTGGAAGGTCTTACACCGGCGTATATTGGTCTTAACTCATCTGATGTGCAGGTAGGCTTTGCTAAGTATTTTTGGTTAGCACTGAAGAAGCGCGACATCGACACCGCCATGCGTGCTATGCAGACCTATCTTGCTGGTGTCCCGTACGTTGAGGGTTTCAAGAGGAAACTTGCGGAGGCTGCCAATGCCGAAGGTTTTTATGAATATACTATGTACCTCATCTTCTCGATGTTGAATGTTTACGTTCGCACACAAGTGAAATGCGCTGGCGGACGCACCGATATGGTTGTGCAGATGCCCGACACCACATACGTTTTTGAGCTAAAACTCAATGGCACAGCTGCGGAGGCTCTCGAACAAATCAACTCAAACAACTATGCTTTGCCATATCAGTTTGAAGGCAAAAAGGTTGTAAAGATTGGCGTAGCCTTCGACAAGGAGACTCGCACACCAACGGATTGGGTGGTGGAGTGAATTGCCATTGATTAACTCCTTTACAAGCTATCGCTTTTTCAAGTTTTTCACGGTTTGCTCTGCCTGACAGTCTGGCGAGGACTTCGCTTGCAAGTCTGTCTTTGTTGTTCTTGAGGTATGAGTACTCTTCTTGTGAGAGGATTGTTTGGGCAAGTGCTTTAGCCACATCACTTCGGTTGAGATAGTCTTTTATGTTCTGCCAGAGTTGTGGGTTGCCTTTCATGACTGCCTCTGCCCAAAGGTGTGTGTATTCGTGGATTACAGTGTTTGGGTTCACTTTGTCTTTGTTAATATATATCTTGCCGTCTTTGGTGAAGCCATAGACTGTGCCTTTTGATGTGTATAATGGTTTTGTGTTGTTTGACTGGTTGTTTTCCTGACCTCTGTTTGTCTCGTTGAAGTACATCATGCTTGAAATATCGCCTCTTTCAAGAATGTTGCCCACTTGCTCTGCTATTTCACGCAACACGCCTTCTCTGTTGCCTTCAAAGGTGCGCATGTCACACACAAACTCTCTGTATGGAGTAGCACTTTCAATGTCATCAAACTGACGGTTGTCAACATAGAAGCTGAAGCTAATCTCTGTACGGAAGTTATTGCCATTAGCCGCATGGTCTGCTATGCGTATGGTAGCTATCTGACCATTAGGCAGTTCACAAGTCAAGTAGTTTGATGAGCCTTCATATTTGAAACCTAAATCGTTGGCTAATCTTGTTAAAACACGATTAGTATTTCCTTTGGTATTAATCTGCTTATCGCCGTTTTTTATTTTACGAGTGCTATTTTTTGCTTTAGTTGTATTATTTTTTATAACTTTACGTTTACTTTCTGAAAGCTGGGAATTGGCGAGGGAGGAGACTGCCCCAGATAAAGATTGTATTCCACCTTGAGAGGAGTTCCCTTTGGATGAAGTCGCTCCTTGCTGAGAGGTGGTGTTTTCTATCATAAACTCGACATCTCTTTTTTGTCTATATTCTCCTTTATTTGTCATTATAACCCCACCTACTTTTAATCCTTCAGATAATGAGGTGATTTGAGTTTCTGATAAATCCAAATTAAGTTCACAATAATTAATAGAATTTATTATTTTATTAAAAATTTCTCCGCCTAATTCTTCTCCAAATCTTTCCTTAAGATTTTCCCAATCTCCTCGTGTAAATTCATGTACTCCTAATCTGTTACCATCAGAGATAAGGCGTATTCCTGTCAGTTCTTGAACTCTGTCAATATCATCTACAGTAAGTTTTTCTCGGCTATTGAAGAACTCTATTGCATCTTTGTATTTAGCCTTTCTTGCGGCTTCCATTTCCTCAAGGGTCATACCAGTGTAGCCACACAAGCGAAGAGTGTTTATTATCTCGTCGTTGCCTGATTGTTTGGCAAGGGCATTGACTATTTCATAATCTTCAGGTGGTACACTGTTATCACTGCCATTTGACTCTTTGAACACACCAGTATACCAAGGATTATCTGTTATTTGGTTTTCTTCGTTACTTCTGACAGGAACAAAGGCAAGTTTTGCTGTGGTCTTGCCTTTGGGTATGAACACCCAAAAGTCGTGGTCATCTTGTCGGTTTACTTTAAGTGCGCCACCATCAGCATGTTGTGTACACCAATGCTTAGTAGAAACAATGGCAATCTTATGCCGTGTCTCTTCCTCATTGGCACTCTCACTTGCTTTGGGGAAGCGAATCCACTCACCAAGGTATGTTCCTTCTGAGTTTTCTACTTTTATGATGTTATCTTTATCCTCGTGTATATAGTCAAATACAGCGGCTTCATACTCTTTCAGGAAGTTTATGTCGGCTGGTTTGTCTTTCAGTTCAGAGAATTTCTGTATAGCCATTTGAAACGGCTTTTCAATGAACATTGTTGGGTTAGACTGACTGTTCTTTGAGATGAACTTTGTGAGTGAACTCCATACGGCATATCTGATAGAGGGTGAGTATTGGCTTAATGCACGTTGCCAATTATCACCATTTTGTCTGCGGCGTTTTGTGAGAGCATCATCCACTCCAGCAGTCATCTTCCGATAATCTTCTTGTGAATAGCCAATGCCCATTGGTCGGAATTTCACACCTGTCCTGTTACATATCTCTTTCATCTTTTCAGAATCAGAAATAGTGAGTGCTGCAACTTCAGCCGCCACACGTGCTGTAGGTGTGTGTATCTCTTGTTGGGTGAACTGATTATAAAGCTCATCGGATTTTTGTGTGAGAATGCGGTTAAGCTCTTCTATTGACTCAGCTTTAAGTGCCTCTTTTTCAAACTCTTTCCAGTTGTTGCCAGCAATTGCGTTCCACATCTCAGGCACAGACCTCAATTCACGCTTTTGGATTTGGAAGTCAATGTTATCATTTAAAGATTTTTCCTGAACCACTGAAGGTCTGCTTTCAGTGTTCTTGTTATTGACTCCCTCTCTTCCCAAGTGAGCATACGCATACTCCCTGTTTCCTCTTGATTTGATGTAGAGCTGGGCTTCGACTTCTGTGAGGTCTTCAAAGCCGTCTTTGTATTTTTGTTTGAATTTTTCTTCGAGTTTTCCATTGTATTCGTTTTTATCAATTTCACGTAATTTATCTAATGTATCCTGTTGTATTACTACTTTATTGCCATATCTGCTTGCCGCTAAAGTAGTAAAGTCAACAACAACTCCACCATTAAGTTCTATAAATTGTCTTAAAGAATTTAATGTTGTTCCTGATGTATAAACATCATCAACAAGTATATATTCTTGTCCTTCAATAATATTTCCTTCCCATGCGGCTACTTCATCAACCAAACGTTGTTTTTGTGAAGCACCTGTATGACGTGTTATATTTGTCTGTCTTACTTCTTCATTAGTTTTAAGTCCTGTTAGTTCTTCTATTTTTGCGGCAAAGGCACTTGGTAATTTGTTTTCTTTTTCCTCAACTTGCCCTTGCACTGGGATAAGCATTGCATTAGGGTGTTTTTCGGCAAGAGCTTTAACCTTGTCAGCTTTCACAAGGTCGTTGACAATGTTTTTTGCCGCTTCAAGACTGCCCTGATGTTTAGCCGCCTCATAGTCTTTATGGTTTGTGAGTGTGTTTTGGTTGGTCTGAATTGTGGCTTGTTTGCTCATTTTGCTGTCCCAAGCCAACTCCGCATCACCATTCTCTATAATCTCATCAATCTGTTTTTCGTCAACA
>CALFIU010000042.1 GCA_937877455.1 uncultured Bacteroidales bacterium | reverse complement strand
TCCTGAAAAACCTTCCGAAACTTCTTGACCGTCCCAAGGAATTGCAGGAGCGTGTATTCAAGAAACTTTTTGAACAGGCGGAAATAGCCATGCTTGACGACAAAGAATATTTCGACTATGAGGAAAGCCTCCATAATCTTTGGGACATAACCAACGCCATGAACGACGCCGAATCTAAAGGTTTTGGCAAAGGAAAGGAAGTTGGTATCGCAGAGGGGCGTGCGGAGGGCGAGAAGAAAGGTCGTGCAGAAGGCGCAAGGCAGCAAGCCCTTGCAATGGCAAAAAAGATGCTCGCCGACGGTATGCCTATTGACATTGTTGCCAAATATTTAGGCCTTACCCCCGACGAAATCTCAAAAATTTAACACAAATAATTTTGCCGGTTCAATTTTTATAACTAATTTTACATTGTAAATAGTTGAAAATTAATTTGATAACTAACTAAACATGGCACGAATCTTGCGCATCGCATCGCATCGCATCGCATAAATACACCTCTTAAACACCTTGATAAATCGGTGGCGTTTGCGCCGCTGCATCATATTATAATCCCTTGTGAATGGCAGACAATGCCTTTCGCAAAGGATTTTTGTTTTTATAAACACATATCAATAAATCATTTAATAAATAAAAAGATGACAGATTTTTCTAACAAAGCAGTCGTAAATGACGTAGCGACCGAGAAAAAGAAATACGTCAAGCCCGAAATTGAGGTATTCGACCTTGACAACCAATCTCCGCTCCTTGTTTCGAGCGGAGAACAAAGCAGTGGAATTGGAGTTGGTTTTAAACCCATTGGACAAGATGATTATTAAAAAATGGAGGACAAGACAATGAAAAAGATATTTCTGACAAACATGCTGCCCATAATGGCGGCAGCCGTCCTTCTCGCCACATCTTGCAGCAAGGACAACGAAAATGACAACAACATTTCCGTACAAGAACAAGAAGTCAACGACAACCAAGTAAAGACAATTTCGTTTTCAATCACAGTTGGTAGAGATGCAAATGCGCTCTCCAAGGCGACAGTTGACGAAGGTACACTAATTCAAAAATTTGAATCGTCCGACCAACTTGTTATTTCGGGAGAAAACATCAGTGGTACACTTTCGCTTGTAAGCGGTGCAGGAAAATCAATCGCTACTTTTGATGGAGAATTGAGCGGTTCTGGTGTGGAATCCATAACGGACGAAACTGCCTTAACCGCCACGCTGACCAACGCCACCAATGGAAACACAGGCGAAGAATTGACCGCTGTTCAATCCGCCGAATCCTTGTCAGAGGCGTTTCAAAAATACGGCTATTGGACGGCATCATTTACGTATGGAGCGCGCAACAATGTTGAACTTGTGCAGAACACCGCATTTGTGCGTGTCAACCTTCCATTTCACGGGACTAAACTAAATGTGAAAATCGGAGAAACAACCACTCCCATTTACCTCAACGGCGATGAAATACTCGCTGTTCCAGACGGAGCAACGTTAACAAGCCCATTGTTGGGCATAGACAAGACCGTTGACGTTTCAGATGGTAAAGTCGTATTGAATATCAAGAACCGCACAACGCCAACCGACTGCATCGCTGGTCTTTTCTCTGTCGGTGCAGACAAACAAATCTTCTTCTCCAAAGGCAACTTGCAGGCGACCTATGATGGTTCTTCTTGGGAATGGGGCTTTGCAGCTAATCAGTGGGATTACATCGGCGACGCAGCCGCTAACACAAAAATCAGCGGCAACGGTACTGTCTCCGAAAATGGCACGGTAGACCTCTTCGGCTGGGTAGGCTCGTCGTCCACAGTCTTGACATCCGACCCTGCAATGTACGGCATCTGCAATTCGACGACAACTTCAGACTACGGCAATCAAAGCAGCGACGTACTGAAATCCGACTGGGGCAAGCAGATAGGCGACGGAAAAACTTGGTAGACACTCAGCACTTCGGAGTGGCAGTATCTGTTCAACAGCCGCGCAAACAATAATATGTTGTACGGACATGGCAAGATTACAGTTGATGAAAAAGAAATCTGTGGCTTGATAATCCTGCCCGACGGTTGGACATCATGTCCCGAGGGATTGACATTTACATTTGGAAACAGTGACTGGTCTAATTCGTATACCCAAGACCAATGGTCAAAGATGGAATCCGCCGGTGCGGTGTTCCTTCCTGCCGCCGGCTCCCGCTCCGGCTCGGATGTCAGCAACGTGGGGTCCTCCGGCTGGTACTGGTCGTCGACCGCCGACCTCACCTACTATGCGGGGCGCGTCCGCAT
>CALFIU010000041.1 GCA_937877455.1 uncultured Bacteroidales bacterium | reverse complement strand
ACACGACGCTCTTCCGATCTTTTCTGTTTTAAACTCAATACAAAGAGAGTTATACTCTCCGTTGCTGCTTGGGGCAAGTAAAATGGCGTCTGCCACGCCTGCTGTTACTCCCTCGGCTTTCATTCTCGCTGCCTCTCTTGCGTTTCGCCGTCCGCCATTTGGGATGGCAAAAAAAAGTTTTGCAAGGTGCGGATATTGATAGCGAAAATATTTAAAACAATTTATTTGTAAATTACTTTCTTCAAATATCATTTTTTTTACTTTTTTGGTGCTTGGTCGGCAAGTTCTTTAATAATTTTTTTTGCTCTTTCGGCTGTTGCTTTTTCGGTTTCTATTTTTTTTGTAATTAATTCGCGCCTGTACGGATAAATTTTTATGCCCTCTTTTTTTTCGTAGTCGTTAATTAATTTTTCGACTTCTTCTGTTGAAATTACGGCGGTTGAGGTTTTCTCTGAAACTGTTTTTTTTGCGGTTTGGCTCGAACAGCAAAAAAAAGGAAGAAACAACAAAAAGCCAACGCAAATAAACGCCAAAAAATTTTTTTTTACGTTTATGACCCACAATCGAAAATCCATTTTTGTTAATTCCTCAATCATTTTTTATTCTTTTTCTAAAATTTTCAATGTTAAAAAAATCTCCGCAGCATTCGGTGTTATTGTCGGGGACATCCCGATGGCGCATAACATTTTCGGCGTGGATTCCATTTCTTTTCATAATGTCTTTACACAATGCCGCCAAAACTTTTTTTGTTTTTTCGTTTACGGTCTTTGTCGAATAGTTGCCAGCGATACAAATTGCCACCGCGTCGTTATTTCGATGGTAAGCGTTGGGGCATACTTCATTTTCTGGCAATAGTTGCCAAATGTTATTATCGTTATCAATAAAATAATGATAACCGATTTTTGACCATTGCCTTTCTCCGAGGTGGCTTTTTGCTATGTCAGAAATTCTGTTTGCTCCGTTGCTCGCTGTGTGGTGAATTATGATATATTGATTTGCTACATTTTTAGCGATGCCTGTTTTAAATGCTGGCGTTAAATCGTTTATTTTTAAAACAAATTCTTTGTTGTTATCTGCAAATGTTTTTTTTGCAGAGTTGCTTATTTCGGCTTTGCTGCTGCTTGTTGCTACTCTTAAAAAAAGTATAGCAACGATAACCGTTACCGTAATTTTCCAGTCTTTTACAAGTAAAACTGGGATGTATAACCACAAAATTAATGCTTTTAAAATATTCATTTTTCCTTTTTTTTTGCAAATATAGGCATTATTTCGAGAATATTAAATTTAAAATAATGCCTATATTAAAAATTTTTAATTTAATCTTCGGTGTAATGCTCCCGCTTTAAATGGTTTTCGATGTCGTATTTTTTTATGTGGTCGCACTCTGAATTAGGCGAACATGCGATATTTAGAAAACCAAGCCCAGGGAATAGCCCGATGCGGCGAGGCATTGTTCTCCGTGGCGGTTTTTACATTTTGCACGGTGTTCTTTTCTGGCTGTTGATTCTCTCATTTTGCTTGTTTTTTTAAAATTTCGTTTGCTCTTTTAATTTCGTCGTCAACTTCTTTTTCAAGTTGCTTGCTAATTACTAAAATATTTTTGTCTTTCGTTCTAAAATACGCTTGTTGTGCGTGTCTCATTCGCTCAACTAATAAAAAAAATTCCTTTGGTTTCATACTTATTATTTTAATTTTATTTTTGGGCATTTTTTCTGCACACATTGTTCTCCAAAATTCAAGCCGCTTGCACAACGCCCATTTTTGTTATACCTACAAATATTTTTAAAATCCGAAAAGGATATTTGTATTTCGGATTTTTGTTTTTGATGTTCGCTTGTTTTTTCTTCTGTGGTGGGTGTCCATTGTCCGTCTTTCAAAGTTACGATTTTGAAGTCGTTTTCTTCGGCAACAAAAAACATAATGCCGTGATATTTTTTTATAACAATCGGTTTGCCTTCAAAAATCGGCATTTGGTTTTCTGTAACCCTCACCCACCTTAGTTGGATAGACTTAACAGATGGACGGCGTGAATATGTTTTGCCAACTTCGGACAAATTCGGAATTCCTGGCTTATAATATAAACCTGTTGGAATGTGCAAAATTTTATAAGCGTGCATCTCTTTCATTTTCTTTGTTTTCTTTAAATTCTTTTATCGAAAAAAAGGTTAATAACAAACCTAATAAAACCATAATTGCGAATATTGCAATTACGAAAAATCGACCTTGATTTTCAATTTCTTTGTAACAAAGAATTGAACAAGCAACGGCGGCAAATATCCCACCGAGGATATTCCAAATGTTTTGAAATTTTTCAAATAATTTTCCCATTTTTTTTATATTTTTTTATTGTTTATTATTTTATTTTTTTTTGATGTTTTTTGCATTATCTTAATGTCTGAAACTATCCGAAATAAACGGTATTGTTAAAGCAATTTCGCGTATTCTATCTAAAATCCTTACACCATACCTTTCCTCTAATTCTGTTATTGTTAGGTTTGTGGTTAAAATCGTGGGGAGTTTGTTGCCATATCGGTAATGCAATATTTCAGCGATGGCGTTTTTCTTCGTACCAAAAACATTTTGCACGACTGGCTCGATGCCGATGTCGTCTATAAATATTTTTTCGCGGTAATACAAATTTTCAAAATCCCAATCGCAAACCATTTTTGCGGCTTGTTCTGCGTTGAAATATGCAAACGTTTTAGCCTTGCGAACGTCAAAACAAAATGAAGATTTTCTCGTTAAGGCGTTATATGTTTCTGTAATACTCTTTGCCCAGAGCGTTTTCCCTGTTCCAACCTTACCAAGTAGCAAAAGCCACTTTTTTTCGGGGTATTGTCCAAACAGCCAATTTTTAATTTTTTCGGCTGTTTGTTCAAATTCGGGCGTTGGCATAAATTTTTCTCCGACTGTTTTTTTATAAAATGCCGTTATTGCTTTAATTTTTTCGATTTGCGGCATTTTCTCCCACTCACTTATAAATTCCTTGGGTTTATTAAAAATCTTTGCTCTAACGTCCGTTTTTGCGTTTTTGTTATTTTTTTCAGAAAGTATAATCATCGATTGTCGTATTTTTTTTAATTTGTATTGGTGTTTGTTGTGTTGTTTTTTGCTGTGCCGCGTGGCGTGATTCCCAGTTATCCAGCCTTGCTCGCCAATTAAAAACTTTTGCCCACCCCGTCGATTCGTACCAGTTAAAAAATTCTTGTGCGGATACGTGGGTATAACCTTTTAGCAAAATATATTCTTTAATCTGCTCAATGGTTGGCGGCTCTTTCGGAGCTCCGTAAATTCGCGGCTGCACAAACTCTTTTTCTTTTTTTGCGGAACTTTTTTCTTTTTCTTGTTCTATTGATTTAAGCACGTTTTCATTTTCTTTTTCTTCGTTTAAAAAATTTATTTCGTTTTCCTCGCTCTCGCGCGCGTACGCGCATAGAGACTCTATATCATTGTTAATTGTTAATTGTTTAGTTGTGGTCGATTGTTGGTCAGTTGTTGGTCGATTGTTGGTCAGTTGTTGGTCAGTTGTTGGTCGATTGTTGGGGTTATAGTCTTGATAACTATTATAATTACAAATAGTTATCAGCGTGTAATGCTTGGTCGTTTTTATCGTTATTTCGCCAGTTTGTTGCAAACGAGCGAGGCAAGTGCGCGCGGTTCGCTCTGAAAGGTGGGCGGCTTTGGAGAGGTGCGCCCTGCTCGTTACCAACTGCCCGCGCTTGATTTCGATTCCTTGCCATTTCTTGTCCTCAATGTTGGCGGTGAGGAGGAGGTATAGCCATAATTTAACCATTTCGGGCTTGTCCCACCACTGCCAGTCGAGGAATTTGCGGCTGAGTAATATCCATCCTTTTTCATTCATTTGTTAGTGATTTTTCGCTGTAATAAATACAGGCTGGTTGGTTACACTTAATTTTTTTTCAATCCGTTGTCGGTGCGGTTGCTTTTTAGTTTTCTGCAATACTGAATTATTTATTTTGCCGCCGCACTGCCACGGTTCTCGGTGTTCGCAGGTTCTGCAAAAGTGGGGCGGTCGCTCGGATTCGCCTGTGAACCCTGCCTTTTCAAAGGCGGTTATATCAAATAGGGTTTTCATAGTAATTTTATGTTGAAGAAGTTTTGCAAAAATTTTTTTGTGTCGAAGCTCTCACCCCACAGGTCGGGTGATTTAATTTCTTGATATTCGTTGACGTGCTTACAAAATAGGTGTGCAAAAAACATATTGTACACGTCGCCGCCGTAAATCAAGTTTGATTTAGACTCGGGTTTCTGTGCAAGGAATTTTTCGCCCGCCCGTAGCCACGCTTTGACGAGGTTGGGGTGTGCCTTAAAATCACCTTTGCCTTGGTCGCTGCGCAAAGGGCATCCCATACAACCGAGTCTCCGTTTGAAATCAATTTTGCCTTCTTGGTTGTAGTAATGTGCGGCGAGCCGCACATTACGGTCTTTGATGTAGTCTGCAACATCTTGCAGCGTCCAATCGAAAATCGGTGCGTATTGTCGTGTTTTTTCGGTCTTCGAAAATACACGACAATTTTCAAATGTCGTATAAATTTTTTTACGCTTGGTACTCTCCTCTCTCCTTACGCCGATGGCGCAGACATTGAGGATTTTATATTCTTTCAACTCTCTGCAACAAAACCGAAACCACCGCGAGGGGTAGCCTTTGGCTTTTATAATCTCAAAAAAAGAGCGTTGCGGTTGCCTTATCTCCACGACCATCTCTCGGACGTGCTTAATAGTGCCGGGCGGGTCGATGGTCGTATTCTTGTAAATCGCCCGATATCGGATGCCGCTTTCCTTTGCGAGTTGCAATAGCACGTCGCTGTCTTTGCCGCCGCTGTAAGCGACTTCTACGGGTTCGTCGTACACCTCCGCCTGCTTTTCTGCAAGGCGGAGGATTCGGATTGCGCTGTTGATTTTTTTCTTATTCATATAACTTTTTAAAAATATAGAAATTTTGGATGTAATTA
>CALFIU010000040.1 GCA_937877455.1 uncultured Bacteroidales bacterium | reverse complement strand
AGATTGAATCAACAGCGTACAGCGCAAAAGATGTTTTACTAAATAAAATCCAGAATATCTATGATGAAAAAGGACTTCTTGTAGAACAGCTTGGATATGATTCAGAATCAGTACTTTCATGGAAAGCCGTGTTCTCATACAAAAATGGAAAGAAAACAGATGTTTCGGAATTCGGCGCAGACGGTTCAATTCGCAATAAAGTAATCTATGGTTATAGTGGTGCAAACCTTTCTGAAGAAAGCGTTTATAATTCAGACGGCGTCCTTGTAGGCAAATTGATTTTGGGTGTTTTGAATTTTGTTTTGATTCCTCCGTATTGTTTGTTGAGTTCCCCGTTGATGTTGAACGCTTTGACAACAACGACATTATTGCTGTCATCTTTGATGATTTTATAAAAGGCGTATTGTCCTATCAAGTACTTGATAAGTTTTTGCGGAATTTCGCTATTGTTTTTGTCAATCCTTAGTAATTCTTTGCGAAATGCACTCAACAATGGCATATAAACAGATTCTTGTTTATCATCGCCCAATTCGTCCCAAGTACGGCCATTATCTTTCTGTTTTTGGACGTAATCAAAAATTGGTTTAATGTCTTTCCAATACGATTGTGAGCAAGGAACATCAAACCACGATTTGCCAAAATCAAGGATGCTACTTAACCGAGAATGCTTAACGGCATCGTTGTTGTTTTTCGCTGAAAAACCGATCTCCCAATGGGGCTTTTTACGTTCAAAAACAACATCGCGAACATCGCCTTTTTCTCCTGCATCATCAGAACTGATGTATATTCTTAGTTTCTGATTGGCATCGCCGACGTATCTCAAACCCGGCTCAAGTTTGATGATTGAATCAATTGTCAGCGCAGCGCAATAGTCGAACCTTTTTCGCTCAACAAACGCGATTGATTTATAAAACTTTTTCGCATTTTTGTATGCATCGTCTTTCACCAAATCCAAATACACCCCTTGCTCCTGCAAGTAGGTGCTGTAAGCCGTTGCAAGTGCGTATTCAAATGCTTTGCCGTTAGTAACTTGTGTTCCTGACATTGCTTGTAGTCTTGTTATACGTCGCAAATTTACAATAATTTTGCGGAATATGAAATTGATTTTAGAACACGACTAAAATCTGTGTCATGACAGACTTGTTTCTAAATTCCATGCAAACCCTATGGCTTTTTTTTCGCGGATTATATTCTAAATGGCTTTCTGCTTGAATTTAGAACATCATTTGTGTCATTTACAAGGCTGTCTGTGGGAGAAATATGTAGAATTTTGCCCTCAAATAATATCAATAAAAGAAAAAATGAACATACAAACGACAATGCTACTGCTTTCTGGCGCGATTATGCTGAGCAGTTGCAGCCACAACAGTGAAAAAACAAGAGAAGTAAAGCCAGTGAAAGTAAAGACCATTACTGTGGCAAACACCGCAAAAGACGACACACAGGGCTACAGTGGCACAATAGAGGAGGCAAGTGGCACATCGCTCAGCTTCTCGTCGATTGGCACAATCAAAAGTGTTGACGTGTCGGAAGGTCAGATGGTGAGTCAAGGGCAACTGATAGCCTCCATCGATGAGGTGTCGGTGCAAAACGCATACGATGCTGCCCTCGCCGCCAAAGAACAAGCCCTTGATGCTGAAAAACGCATGAAACAGCTCTACGATGCTGGCAGCCTTACGGAGATAAAATGGATTGAAATCCAGACACAAGTGCGTCAGGCAATTTCGGCTGAAAGCATTGCGAAGAAATCGCTTGCCGATACCAAACTCTACGCCCCCACATCGGGCTACATCTTACAGAAGCAAGCCGAGGTGGGTCAAAGTGTGGCTCCGGGCATCACGGTTGTAAAACTCGTAAAAATCGACCAAGTGAAGGTGAAAATCAGCGTCCCCGAAGAAGAGATTTCAAAAGTGAGGAAAGGTCAGTCGCTTGAGGTGTCGGTGCCTGCGCTCGGCGGCAAGAAGTTTTCGGCAACGGTAACAGAAAAAGGCGTTTCGGCTGACCCGCTGTCGCGCTCATACGAAGTGAAGGGCGTCATCGACAACAAGTCGCACGAACTCTTGCCCGGCATGATTGCACAAGTGGCAACCGACAAGGTTCAGCCGGCAGAGTCGGCACAGATAACATTGCCTGCCGAAATAATCCAAATAGACTACGACAACAAGCCTTTCGTCTGGATTGTTGAAAATTCAAAGGCGCAAAAGGCGTACGTTACTATTGGTCAAAACGTTGGCAACGATGTTGAAATTGTGAGCGGAATTACCTTGGGGCAGAAGGTGATTTGCCTCGGACAACAAAAAGTAAGCAACTCAATGTTAGTGGAGGAATAACAGACTATGGCAGAAAAGAAACGAAACATTGTGGAGTGGGCCATGCACTATCGGCAGATAGTAATCATGGTAACGTGCGTACTCATCGCATTTGGCATTTGGGGATTGGCAGACATCAACAAGAACGAATTCCCCGACATTACTATCCGCCAGGGCGTGGTGATAGCGGTATATCCCGGCGCATCGGCTATGGACGTGGAGCAGCAAGTAACCAAACAACTTGAGCAATACATATTTACATACAAAGAGGTCGATAAGCAGAAGACCAAATCGTATTCGCGAAATTCGGTGGCCATCATTCAGATAGAGCTCAACGAAGACCTCAAAGACAAAGATGAATTTTGGGCAAAGTTCAAGCACGGCATCAACGATTTCAAGGCATCGCTGCCTCAAGGCGTGCTTGCCGTCATGGTCAACGATGATTTCGGCGACTCGTCGGCAATGCTCATCACGATGGAGTCTACCGACAAGACCTACCGCGAACTCGGCGACTATATGACCGACCTGAAAAACCAGCTGCGCACCATCGAGAGCGTTGGCCGCATGACTGTAGTGGGACAGCAGAACGAACAGATTTCTATCTATTTGGACTACGACCGCCTGTCGCAATACGGCATCTCCGACAAGATGATTGCCATGACGCTGAAGACGAAGGATTTTGTAACGACGGCGGGCACTCTGAAAGACGGCAGCTACGATTCGCCAATCTACGTGAGCCACGGCATGAACATGGTGGGCGACGTTGAAAACACTATCATCTACAGCGACCCGCGTGGCACTGTGGTACGCCTCAAAGACGTTGCCACCGTCAAGCGTGAATATCCCGAACCGTCGTCATTCGTTACCAACAACGGTGTGAAGTGTCTTGTGCTGAGCGTAGAACTCAAACAAGGTCGCAGCATTACCGACATGGGCGAAGAGATATACAAGGTTTTGGACAATTTTGAGCCGACACTTCCCGACGATGTTCGACTTTTCCGCATCACCGACCAAGCAAAAGTCGTGAAAGATTCCGTCATCAACTTTCTTGAGGAACTGCTCATCGCCGTAGCTGCGGTAATAGTTGTGGTGATACTGCTCATGCCGCTTAGGGTTGCACTCGTGGCAGCTTCCACAATTCCTATTTCGATATTCATCGCGCTTGGCGGCTTTTATGCTTTTGGCATCGAACTCAACACCGTTACATTGGCAGCCCTCATCACAACGCTTGGCATGGTGGTGGACAATTCGATTGTCATCATCGACTCCTACATGGAAAAGATGGGCGAGGGAATGTCGCGCTGGCATGCGTCGGTATATAGCGCACAGCACTTTTTCAAGTCGATATTGACGGCTACGATGGCCATATCGGTCACGTTCTTCCCTTTCCTTCTAACTACAAAAGGATCGCTGAACGACACATTGGTATATTTCCCGTGGGCAATCTTCATCGTGCTTTTCGTCTCGCTCGCTGTTGCCGAATTGGTGGTGCCATTCTTGCAGTTTTGGTTCATACGCAAACCCGTTTCCAACGAAGGCAAGCGTTCGGGCGTGCTCAACTTCATGCAACGTTTCTACGACTGGCTCATCGAAATATGCTTCAATCATCGTGGAGCAGTGATGGCTTGTGCCGTACTGTCGGTAATATTAGGCGTAGTGATACTTCTCTGTCTGCCGATACGAATGATGCCGTTGGCAGAGCGCAACCAGTTTGCCGTAGAGATATACCTGCCTACTGGCACATCGCTCGAAAAGACGACAGCTTTGGCGGATAGCATTGAAGGTTTGTTGCAAACCGACGAACGCATAGTGTCGATAGCATCGTTCAAGGGTTCGGCATCGCCACGTTTCCACACGGTTTATGCGCCACAGTTTGGCGGTTCCAATTATGCACAATTCATCGTCAACACAGTATCGCCAAAGGCTACGGAACAATTGCTGGCGGAGTACAAGCCACGCTACGAGGAGGCTTTCCCCGGTGCCTACGTCCGTTTCAAGCAGCTTAGTTATGCTTCGGAGTCCAACCCGATAGAGATTCGCCTTCAATGCGAGGATTGGTCAGTGCTACGTGCTGCCACCGACTCGCTTACTCAAGTGTTGCGCCAAAATCCGAAACTGAAACTTGTGCGCAACGACATGAACGAGCCATTGATGACCACACGCATAGAGCTTGACAACGAGAAGGCTTCGCGCCTCAACATCTCCAATTTCGACACGGAACTTTCGATGATGATGCGCCACAACACCTCCGGACTTCCGATGGCGACAATATGGCAAGACGATTATCCCGTCAACGTCTGCTTGAAAGGCACACATGCCGACAGCTCCGACCGTCAGCAATTGGGCAACGAGATGATAGCCGCCAATGGTGGACTGCGACAAGTGCCACTGCGTCAGGTGGCTACAATCAGCCCTACGTGGGAAGACGGACAGATAGCGCATCGCAACGGCCTGCGCACCACTACCATCATAAGCGAAGTGAACGAAGGGCTTAACGTTACGTCAACAACAATGGAACTTCAAAAAGACTTGCAGGGATACCAATTGCCCAATGGCGTAACGCTCTCGTGGGGCGGCGAAATTGCCGAAAACGCAAGCAATATGTCGCAACTCTTCGGTGCGCTGATTATAGCCGTGGTGATTATCTTCTTCCTGATGGTCAACCATTTCAAGCGCATTTCAACGGCCGTGTTGCTATTGCTGAGCCTGACGCTCTGTTTCCTCGGAACGGCTGTCGGACTGTTAGTTACGGGCGAGTTTACGATGACCAGCGTACTTGGATTTGTGTCGCTGATGGGCATCTTGGTGCGCAACGCCATCATTATGTACGACTATGCCGAAGAGCTCCGCACCGAGGAGAAGATGAGTTCGTACAAGGCGATATTCTTATCGGCAAAAAGGCGTATGCGTCCAATATTCCTAACGTCGGCAGCGGCTTCGATGGGTGTTGTGCCAATGATTATAAGCGCTTCGCCACTTTGGGGACCAATGGGAAATGTCATTTTCTACGGCACTCTGATTACCATGCTGTTTATCCTTACGGTGCTTCCGGTGGCTTATTCGCTGATTATGAAGGGCACTTCCAAACAACGTGTTTTATCTGAAAATATTGAATTGGAATGAAAAAGAGTATAATAATGATATGGGCGGTGCTTATGGGCTTCACCGCCATCAATGCGCAAACCGTCTACAACCTTGAGCAACTGAAAGATTCGGCACGCAACAACAATCTGAAGTTTCAGAACGCACAGCTCTCAGTAGAGGCTGCCACCGAGCAACGCAAGGAGGTTTTCACCAAGTATTTCCCAAATGTGAGCGCAGTAGGTATGGCGTTTCGCACCAACAACGGCATGGCGGAGTTGGAGATAGACCCGTCGGGCATGATAACGCCTGAAATTGGCGCAACGCTCTCGCAGATGTTACCTGCAGAAGCTCTCAGCGCATTGGCTAACCCCATGTCGCTCGAATTGATGAAAAAGGGTCGCATTGCAGGCATCACGGCATTGCAGCCGGTGTTTATGGGCGGACAGATTGTCAACGGCAACCGCCTTGCCAAAGTTGGCGAAGAGGTGAGCCAGTTGCAACTCCAATTGTCGGCAAACGAGGTTGACCTTGCCACCGAGCAATATTACTGGCAACTTGTGTCGCTACAAGAAAAGCAGAAGACGCTCGATGTTGTCGACAGTCTTTTGTCGGTGATTTACAAAGATGTAGATGTGGCAGTGAAGGCGGGCGTAGCTATGCGCAACGACCTTTTGCAGGTGCAACTACGCCTCAACGACATCGAGAGCCAGCGCGTAAAGCTCAACAACGGCACTGCTGTGCTGAAGCTCCTACTGATGCAGCATTGCGGACTGAGTGGCGACGACTTCACAGTGGAGAATCCCGACGGCTTGCTTTCGCAGAATTTCGGTGGCGAGATACCCGCAGCGGATTCTACATCAGGTGATTATCTTAATACGGCTGAATATCATTTGCTACAAAAACAGGTGGAGGCTTGTGAACTTCAGCGCAAACTGACATTGGGCAAAAACTTGCCGTCGGTGGCTGTAGGTGCGGGGCTCAACTATCACAACCTGCTCGAAAACGACCACACTTTCGGAATGATTTTCGCCACCGTGTCGGTGCCGCTGACTGACTGGTGGGGCGGTTCGCACGCCGTCAAGCGTCAGAAGATTGCGATTCGGAAAGCCGAGCAGCAGCTCACCGACAACGCCGCCATGCTCGACATACGTGTGAAGAAGACTGCCTTCGACGTTCAGGAGGCCCGTCAGCAGCTCGACATAGCCCTGCGCAGTGTGGAGCAGTCGACCGAAAACCTCCGCCTCAACAGCGACTACTACCGTGCCGGCACGTGCAGCATGAGCGACCTGCTCCAAGCACAACTCCTTTATCAGCAATCGGTCGATAATGTTACCGACAAATACACCGAACTGCGCACCAAACTGGTGGAATACAGGCAGGCACGAGGGGAATAGAGAGCATAGTGAAAACCAAATTAACCACATTCGCATTATACGGATGTGGTTAATTTTTTTATGCTGATTACGCATTTGCCGGCAGAATAGGGAGATAATTACCTCAAAAACACCGAATGAAATCCCCC
>CALFIU010000039.1 GCA_937877455.1 uncultured Bacteroidales bacterium | reverse complement strand
ATTTCTTTTAATAACACTGTTGTTTTTTCTATGATTAGCACTAATTTTAATACTATCATTTAAATTTGAATTATTTTCGATATTTTTATGACGAACCGAATTGCAAATGTTTTTATCTTTTCTAATTTTTGAAATTATGTCTTTATTAATTTTATCTTTTATGATAAAAGAATAGTTTTTCTGATGGCCTTTATTTTTTACATCGTTCAAACTAATATTTACAATTTTATTAGTTTGAAAAATAGTTAAATTTATGTTGTTAAGTTTTCTATTGATTACTTGATTATTATTGATAAAGTTATTATTTCTATCACTTTTGCCATCAGATTTTTCCCCGATTTTACTTTTATTATATATTTTTCTTTTTTGCTCACTATTTGCAATTCTTCTTTTGTTTCTAATAACTTTATTTGGTGTTTTCTCTTTCATATTATTTTCATTTTTGTTCATAATTCTTATATTTATTTCTTCTTTTTGTTTGCTTGGTAGCATTTTAATATAATCATAAAATAATTCTTCACCAAATTTAGAATATATTTTCTTTAATAACATTATAAGCTTATTTTTAATGGCTAAATCACTTTCAAAATATAAATTTAATAAGTTTTTAACAGTTTTAGCCATAGTATTATTATCTAAATCTGATTTTTCATAAATGGTTGAAATTATATCAATTATTTTATTCTTTAGTTTATTGCTTTTATGTGTAATTAAATGACTCAATAATATAATTGATTTACTATTTCCTATTAAAGTAGATAATTTTAAAACTAAATCATATGCAATATTTGACAACTTACTGTTAGAAAATATTAATTTATCGCAAAAAACGTTTATTAATATATTACTTTCAACAATATTAAAGCAAATGCTTTCCTTTGTGTAATAATCAATCAAAGAATCTGAAAACTCAAAAAAATTTTTAACTAAAGATGAGCTTTGATTTGAATTAAAAACATATCCAATTATTTTAAATATTATATCAATATTTTCTACTATTTTTGAAGCTTCTTCACTTTTATTACTTTTATCAATTGCATTCTTCAATTGATTAATGCAGAAAATAATTTGGTCCAAATCAGAACTGAACAATTTTTTATAAAATTCAGGAGAAAAAATAGTTTTTGAAATTTCTTTTATTTTTTTCAAAATTTCAAAAGCGTTTTATATTGACAATGCAAAGAAAAAAAAAATTTATGTTTTTTTTAAAACTCTAAACAAAAATCTTAGTGTAATTACCTCGAATCCATATCATCGTACAACGTTTGTAATAAAGCCTTTGCATTTTCTTGCCGATGGCTATCCTTGTCGTCAGATGTTTCTTCAACAACCGCATTGGCATTATTGTCAAAAGATGTTGCTCCTGTTGTATCGCGAAAAACCATTCCATTGTTGTAGGAACTAAATGCAAACGGATAACTACACGACAAATCAAAAATATTTTTACTAAACCTAAAATCACTTGATTCAATCTCCATTTGTGCAAGCAATGTAGCCGCTAAATCAATTTGCGACATAATTTTATCCACAACGCCCTTACTTTTTAACGCTCCCCCAGTCCACACCATTGGTATGTGATAAAACTCAGGATTAGAAACATCAAGATGATTAGGTAGTTCTCCACTGCGTATGTTGTGATCTGGCAAAGCAATAACAAGAAGGCTATCCCAAATTGGAGAAGTTTTTAGTTCGTTCAAAAGCTGTCCAATGCATGAATCCGTGTAAGCAAAAGCATTTGGCACAAGCTCTGGCAATCGTTTGTATGGCACGTCAAACGGTTCATGGCTACTAAGCGTCAAATAACCAAAATGCCAAGGGCTTTTTAGGGTTTTAATTTCTTCCATAAGACGGCGACAAGTAAACTCGTCTTGCGCACCCCATTTTCCACTACTTACCTCTGACGAAGGCATATCTTCATCAGCTATAATACGTTGATAACCAGTACTTAACAAATAACCTTTCATATTAGTAAAATTGATGTCGCCACCATAAATAAACGATGTAGAGTAACCTTGTTTTTTTAACTCATTGGCAATAGAAGGGAGATGTCCACATTTTTCCGCCATTTTCATAATGGAAGTGGTAGGCTGACCAGGATAACCACTTAAAACACTAACCATGCCACGGTCGGTGCGAAAACTACTGGCATAAAAATTAGAAAAATAAAGCCCCTCATCGAATATTTTTTCAAGATTTTGGTCAATATCTTTTAACCCACCACAACGTTCGGTAACAAGTCCGCCAAAACTTTCCAACAAAATTATCAATATGTTAGGACGTTTTGTTGTCAATAAAGTATCAGTTAAAATACCCGACGAATGGGGATAAAGATTATCAAAAATATCTGCGCGTTTTTCTTCCGAAAAAAAATCAAATTGGTTGGAAAAATTTTCATATTTTCCCATAGACGCAAGAAAACTAAAAATTGGATTAACAGCCGAATGATTAAGAAATTGCGTTGAACAAAAATAAGATCGTCCAACATTTGAAGTACTTTCTTTTACACCACCCCTTATGGTTATAAAAATGGGTATTGCCAAAAGTAACCACAAAATAGTAAACATTGTTTTCCTAATAGACACATCAGCCAATAGAGCATCTATCTTTCGAAATTTAGACGGCGTAATTCGTCGCATGAGATAATATGCAAACGCCGCCAATAATAAAATAACAAGAAAACGCACAATTATATAACCAAATGATACACTTGCAAAAGCATTTTGTGGCGAATCGAGATAATTAAAAACAGAAGCATCAAGTTTAGTACCCCAAAACTCATAAAGACTTGTATCGGCAACATAACACACCGACATTAAAATCGACAAAAATAAATAGTATGGTGTTAAAATTTTTTTTATAGGTAATTTGCTTACCCAAAAAGTAAACAAAACCACCAACCATGGAAATACCAAAAAGTATCCCATCACCGAACTATCTAATTTTAAACCATTTAATACAACTTTAATCCAATCAGCAAAACTATATTCTGCACCATTGAGATTATAAAGCATAAAAAACGGCTTTTCCAATGCAAAAAATGCAAGGAACAGCAATGCAAGTTTAAGCAAAAACAGAAGACGTTGTTTCATAATCAACTCGTCCTCTATTTAGGACCTTTCATAATGCCACGAGTAGAAGACTCTAAAAAGTTTATAATATCATCACGCTCAGCACATTGTTTTATTTCCGATTTTAGTACTTCTAATGCTTGAGTATGATTATAACCACGAAGGTAAATAATTCTATAACAATCTGCTATTAAATTAATGGTTTCTTGTGTAAAACCGCGTCTATTGAGCCCAACAGAATTGACACCAACATAAGAAATTGGATCGCGACCTGCTTTTGCGTATGGCGGCACATCTTTTATAACTCCAAGTTTACCACTAACCATTGCATGTTTACCTATCTTAGAAAACTGAACCACAGCACATGCACCACCAACAACAGCCCAATCGTCTATTTCTACCTCACCAGCAATCTGTGTATCGTTACTTATTACCAAATGATTTCCCAAAACACAATCGTGCCCCACATGACAATAAGCCATAATCAAATTGTTGCTTCCAATGACAGTTTTTCCACGACTGGCAGTTCCGCGGTTTAGAGTTACACATTCTCGAATAGTATTGTTATCACCAAGTTCAAGAGTTGTATATTCACCTTTAAACTTTAAATCTTGAGGAATAGCACCAATTACTGCACCAGGAAATATTTTACAGTTTTTCCCAATTCTTGCACCGTCCAAAACTGTAACGTGCGATATAAGTTCTGTACCATCGCCAATTTCTACATCACCCGCTATATTGCAAAAAGGCCCAATCTTAACATCTTTCCCAATTTTTGCATCTGGATGTATTTCGGTTAATTTGTGTATCATTTTTTGGTTTATGATTATATATTTTCTAATTATATAATGTTAGCATCATTTTATAAAAAATGATGCTAACATTTAATTTTATCGATTCTTTTGAATCATAGCCGTCATTTCTCCCTCGCAAACCACAATTCCGTTAACAAAAGTCTGACCGCGCATGGTACAAATACCTCTACGAATTGGCTCTATCAATTCGAGTTTAAAAACAAGAACATCACCCGGAATTACTTTTCCTCGAAATTTTACCTTGTCTATTTTAAGGAAATATGTAGAATAATGTTCAGGTTCTTCCACATTGCTCAAAACAAGTATTCCACCTGTTTGTGCCATCGCTTCTATCTGCAAAACACCCGGCATAACTGGTTCTCCGGGAAAATGTCCTTGAAAAAACGGCTCGTTGAATGTTACATTCTTTATACCAACGATTTCGGTTTTTGACATTTCTATAATCTTATCTATCAATAAGAACGGATAGCGATGGGGCATTATGTTCTTTATCTGATTAATATCGAGAATGGCTGGCTTAGTAATATCAAACTCTACTTTCTGAGTTTTTTGTTTAGATTTTTTAATTGCCTGTTTTATAAGTTTAGCAAACTCTACATTTGATGCATGCCCTGGACGAGTTGCTAATATTTTTCCTTTTATAGGCATACCAATAAGAGCCAAATCTCCAATAAGATCCAAGAGTTTATGTCTTGCAGGCTCGTTTGGAAAAATCAAATCATTGTCGTTTAATATACCGCGTCCTTTGGCATTAACATGTGGACGATTAAGTAAATCGCAAAGACGATCAAGTTCTTCTTGACTTTCCTCTTTCTCCATAATTACAATAGCATTATCGAGACTTCCTCCCTTAATGAGATTGTTTTTTGCAAGAAACTCCAATTCTTTTAAAAATACAAATGTCTTACAAGGTGAAATTTCTTGAACATAATCTTTAAAAGTGTTAAGCGATGCATATTGATTGCCCAAAACCGACGAGTTGTAGTCTATCATTACATTAAACGAGATGTTGTCATCGGGAAACGTCATCAATTCTATTCCTCGTTCTTCATCGCTATAACTTATGTTATTCTTTACAACGTAATATACTTTTTCTGCTTCTTGCTCAACAATTTCAGCATCAATCAATGCCTTAGCAAACAATAATGCACTACCGTCCATTATAGGGGTTTCGGGCGCATTAATCTCAATTAAAAGATTATCAATGCCAAGCCCATAAGCAGCCGACATTACATGTTCTATCTGTCCAACACGTACACCATTTTCTTCGATAGTTGTACTACGCGAAGTATCAGAAACATTTTCTACCACCGCACGAATTTCTGGTTGTCCCTCAACGTCTATACGTTTGAAACGATAACCATAATTATCAGGTGCTGGCTTGAATGTCATTTCTACATCAACACCTGTGTGAAGTCCTTTTCCTTTAAATGTTATGCTATCTTTTTTTATTGTTCGTTGTTTTTCTGCCATTTTTTTTGTTTTTTCAAGCATGGTCAATATAGATTTGCTTGTATGTTTTACTTAATGTTATTTGGTTGGACACTTTTCTGGGCCTCTAAAAATTGCTTTTACAACATTGTAATTCATTCTCAAAATTCTAATTTACAATTAGTAAACTCTTGTTTCTTGATTTTATACGCCTTTTAAAAAATAATTTTTAGAAATCCACTTTATTTTGATGCCTCGTCCAAACGCTTTTTAAGTTCTTCCACCTGCCTTTTGAGTTCGAAGACATTTTTATCCATCTCTGGCAATCGTCTGAAAATAATGTGAGATTTATAAAAGCTTTTCAATGGCATAGCTGGTGTACCAAGATACATAGTTGGATCATTTAGAGAAGAATCTATGCCAGCTTGAGCTCCAACTTTTGTTCCATCAGCAACGCTCAAATGACCAGCGAACCCTACTTGTCCGCCTATCATACAGCCTTTTCCTATTTTTGTGCTACCAGCTACACCTCCTTGAGCAGCCATAACAGTATGTTCGCCAATTTCGCAATTATGACCAACCTGAATAAGATTATCGAGTTTTACACCCTCATGGATTATAGTGCTACCCATGGTGGCACGGTCGATTGTTGTATTGGCACCTATCTCAACGTTGTTTTCAATTACAACATTACCTATCTGAGGAATTTTCTTATAGTTTCCATCGTTTTGAGGTGCAAAACCAAATCCATCTCCACCAATAACACTACCTGCATGAATGGTAACGTTATTTCCTATAACAGTGTCGGCATATATTTTTACACCAGGATAAAGAGTTACATTCTCTCCTATTTTTACATTCTGACCGATATATACTTGTGGAAATGCTTTGAAATTATCGCCAATTTTTACGTTTTTACCGATATAGACAAATGCTCCGATGTAAATATTTTCGGGTAGTTTTACTGTTTGGTCTATAAAACTTGGTTGTTCTATGCCAGAAGGAACAACTTTGCTGTTGGAATATAATTGTAGCAAAGATGCCAAACACTCATAAGCATTATCAACACGTATCAAAGTGGCAGATACAGGTTTTTCGGGTTTAAAATCTTTGTTAACCAATACAATAGATGCCTGTGTAGTGTATAAATACGGTGTATATTTAAGATTGGATAAAAAAGTAAGTGTACCGGGTTTCCCGTCTTCTATTTTTGAAACATTGTTTACCACAACGTTTTCATCGCCTTCTATTGTTCCGTGTAGATAGTCGGCTATAATTTTTGCACTAAATTCCATATTGTATATTTTTGTACAAAACTAATAATTAATATTAACTAAATTGTTTTTTTTTACAAAAAAAATGTTCCAAATAGCATTTTTTTTATTAAATAATAGTTTTGAGGATATTTTTAGTGTTTTTGCATCGTCAATTTATAAAAAACAGATGGCACTGGCACTTCAAATTTCAACTCCTTTCTTGTTATCGGATGCATAAAAGTAAGTGTTGCGGCATGCAAACAAACCCTTCCTATAGGATTTGTCTGAGCTCCATATTTAAAATCTCCTGCAACACTATGCCCTATACTTTGCAAATGTACTCGTATTTGATTTTTACGACCGGTTTCGAGGTTAAGTTTTAACAACGAATAACTATCATTGCTCTGAATAAGTTTGTAATTGGTAATAGCATGCAAACCTCCGTTGTCTATTGGCGATGAATGGATTTTTAGCATTTTATCTTCAGTAAGCCACGATACTATTTGCCCATCATTTTTTTCAAAACATCCCTCAGCCACTGCATAATAACTACGTTCTACAACAATATCGTGCCAATTTGCTCTCAACACATCTCGGGCTTGCGAACTTTTGGCAAACATCATCACACCTGACGTTTTTCTATCAAGTCTATGTACTACATAAATATGTCTGCCATATCCTTGTTGTTTTACATGTTGGTTGAGAATGTGGTATACGGTATTTTCTTTGTCGCCAGCAGTACCAACCGACAATAGCCCTTCTTTTTTGTTTATTACCAACACATGATTATCTTCGTAGAGGATGGAAAGTTTGCTTGATTGCAAAGAGCCTTCTTGTTTTTTGGGACGTGGCAATATTTTTACGATGTCGCCTGTCAAAAGTTTATAGTTGTATTGTGTAGTACCAACATCGTTAACTGTAACACGTCCTGATTTTAAAATCTCCCTAACGGCACTTTTACTGCGTTGGGTAAGTTTTTCAAAAAGAAACGTCAACAACTCACTATCGGTAGTAACTTTTATGCTAAAATCGTTTCCCATGGTCAATGTTTTTAGACATTAACTTACTTTAAAACTTTCGAGATATTCCAAAATGCCCTGACGGTTGAGTTTTCGACCAATGAAAACCAATTTTGTAAATCTTTGTTCGCCCTCTTTCCACTCTTGGCCATCTTCAACAAGGAAAAATTGCCTTACCGATTGAAAAATAAGTTTATTTTTCTTTCCTTTTATGCTTAAAATTCCTTTAATGCGAAATACACTTGCACTATTGTATTGCAAAATGCCTTGAATCCAATATACAAACTTTTGTTCATCAAGTTCTCCTTCAACGGTAAAACCTTCTGAAACAATATTATGATTAAACTTCGGCTTTTGTGGGTTAGCCGCCAACGAAACTGTTGTTGGGTCGGACGTTGGTTGTGTCGAAAATTTTAACGGTGTAGCGTTTTTAAAATTAACTACAAGTTTTTCTATATTGTTTGGCGTATATGCAAATGTGTTAATAACATCAATATTAGAAATATCGGCATGGCTTGTGCAATAAAGTTTTGCTGTGGAATTAACGCTCGAAATAAGATCTTTTATATGTTGACCATATTGTGGCGTAACGTCTTCAAATTTGTTGAGGATAATGATGTCAGCCACAGCCAATTGTCGGTGAACTTCGGGTTGCTCGCTTGACGAATCTTCGTAAGTTTGGGCATCGGCAAGGCACACAACGCTATCGATTACAAATTTTCGACGAAACTCTTCGTAAGCGACAAAACTATCAATTACTCCAGCGGGGTCGGCTATACCTGTTGTTTCTATAAGAAGATTATCAAACTTGTAACGAGATGTCAAAAGGTTATTAAGTGTCTTAGTAAGTCCTTCGCTAAGATTACAGCAAATACACCCATTAGACAACTCTACCATATTTTCTATGTTGCCAAGTATCAAACCTCCATCAATACCAACTTCGCCAAACTCGTTTTCTATTACGGCAAATTTTTTGTTTGAATATTTTTTTATTATGTTGTTGAGCAATGTTGTTTTACCTGCTCCCAAAAATCCAGTAAGTATGGTTACTGGTATTCTGTTTTCTGTTTCCATCATTTATAATTTTTTGCAAAAGTAGCATTTACTTTTTATTTTTTCTTACAAATTAACATTAATTACACATCTTTTGCTCATGTTTTTACCACAAGAATATTCTATTATATTTTTTTATTTCTATTTTTCCCTTATCTTGTAGTAAAAACATTTGTTTTTATTTTAAAACTCTATCTCAAATTCTGATACCTTGTTTTTATCAAGTTTTATATTCGTTGTCGTTAAACTTTCCTTAGGTGCAACACCGTTTATTTTGGTTAAAACACTTGGTAATTCCAACTTAATAGTCTGAGTTATAGGAGAAACCAATGATATTTTTAATTTATTATTGTTCCATTCCAACAACTTTATAGTTGCATTGCCACGCAAACACACACCCGATATACTTCCCGTATCCCAATCGTCTGGTTTAGAAGGAAATATTTTAACATATCCCGGTTCGCTGTAAACCAAACCTTTAATAACCGAATTTTGAAATCCTCCGCTTAAATCGCAGTTAAACAATCCATTAGGATCATGATAAGTGCCAAGTGCATTAGTCCAATAATGAGCCGAGAGCCAATCGATAATTGTCTTATACATTGCCTTGTCGCCAATATTTGCAGCAATCCAACTCATTTGGCACAAACCAAACACCATTACTCCTCCACCATCGTTGATACGCACTTTCATTCGTTCGTAGTAAGATTTTTTCACAGCATCCCAAAGTTCGGGATTATTTTTTATTTCTGGATCAATTATATTGTACATTCCATAAAGATGCGACACATGACGATGATTATGATTTTCTACAGCATTATAGTCTATCCACTCTTTAAAAAAACCGTTTTTATCTGTCTGATAATCTGGCAAATCGGCGAGCATACGTTTCCAACGGTTTATTTGTGCTTTGTTTTCTTTAACTAAAGGAGCCACTGCAATAAGATTTCGCAACAATTCCTTGGCAAGGGCTACATCCATAGTAGCATTGATACACGCTTGTGATGGATTGTTGGCAGGATTATTTTCTGGCGAATAGGATGGATTAAACTCATATTTGCCATTTTTATCTTTTGTAAGAAATCCCTCATAAAACTGCGCTGCCTCCTTCATAAAAGGATATGCGTGATTTTTTAAGAAATTGAAATCTCTTGTGTAGAGATAATAGTCGTAAAAATAAGACGAAATCCACGCAGCACCGCCAGTCCAAAATGTAAGACACCAAGTTTTGTCGAAATGCACATTGTAACCATGACTGCTTTGATGTGATGGCACCATTATTCCTGCACAACCATAAAGACGACGTGCATTTTCTCTGTAATAAGGAATCATCTTTTCATGGTATTCAAAAAACGGTAGCAAAAAATCTTTTAAGCCCGAAGATAAGTAGGAAGAAATAGCGGTTTCAACATTTCCATCCTCGGTATAATCTGACGACCACGGCGGTGTCCAACTATTGCCCCAAATACCTTGAAGATTGGGTATATTAGGACCAGAAGCGCATATTATATTGTAACGGGCAGCGTTGAACTGACGCTCTACAAAGGCTTTGGAACTTTTTGCCTTGGCTTGTTGCATCATAGTTTCGCCAAACGCGTTATAATCTTTATCATTACCATTAAGATTAAGGCTTACACTATTGAAAATCTCACCGTGAATTTTTGAGTGATTTTTTAGCAATGCGTCGTAATCGCTACTAAGCGAAGAAAAAAGTTTTTCAACTGCATTTTTCTTATCAAAATTTTCTCCATACCACACTGGCGTTACTTTTACAAAAAATAAAATTTCTTTTGCACCTATTATTTTAACACCTTGTTGATATGGCTCGGTTTTTCCGTCAGTAGTTTTTATTTGCATAAATCCTTGATAACCAATAATATTAGGTTTCCATTGTTTTGAAAACTCTGCTGTATAAACCACTGTTGGTCCATCCATAGATATTTCTGTACGCTTGAAATGTTCGTTGATATATTCCCACTCGTTCCAATTTACGGTATGCTGTGCAAGGCGAATATCAGCATCAAAAGGTTGTCCATCTGATTTTATGCTAACAACCATTAGGCTATCTTTTCGCGAAATAAATTGACGACGTGTCATTTTGTTGGCATTTTGTGTCCAATCAACACGACATTCTGCTGTATTAAAATCTACAGAACGTTGATATTTTTCTATGTTTTCTGCCGACACTTTTATTTTTAAGTCAAAGGCTGGAATATATGGATCGCTCCAAATTTGCCCACCGTATCCCTCTTTTAAACTCTGTTCAACAGGGATTTCTGCAGCTGCTGTTCCGTTGCCACTTTTTATCAATCGACGTATTTCATCAAGCCGTGATAGTTGATCTATAGGTTTTGGTGGCATATTAATAGGCAAAAATATATTGTGTTGGCTAACAATAATAGTTTCATCGTAGGGGCTACCCATCACCATAGCACCCATGTCGCCGTTGCCAATAAGCGAAGCATCATTAAAATTGGGGGCTGGTTGCCAATTGACTATGCCTTTGAATGTTGTCTGCGAATATGCAGACATCGCAATGACCAATAATAACACTGCTAATAATTTTGTCTTCATGTTGTCTTTTCTGGTTTTTGTTAATTTTTTTATTACAATTCATACATAATACCCTCAGAATATCTTGGAGCAATGGAAAATTGATAATTGGGTATTAAATCCTTAAACTTTTCGTTAATAATATCATGTGTGTTGTTATCTTGCGAAACGTGCGAAATTATAACATGCGTGAGATTTTGACCTGCACAACAACTCAAAAGCATAAAAGCTTGATTGTTTGACAAATGTCCTGTATCTCCAGCTATATGTAGTTTAAGATAATCGGGATATTTACCGTTTTTAAGCATAGTTTCATCGTAGTTTGATTCCAAAAAAACAGCATCACACTTTGAAAAACTATCCATAAGTTTTCTATCTGCCGTACCAATATCTGTAAATACGCCAACACTCTTATCGCCCACTTCTACAACAAAACTATATGGATCGGCTGCATTATGGCTTTTTTTTATAGGTACAACCCTAAAACCATCAGCAACATCAATGGGCATTTCGTCAAAAAAAACAGGATTTTCAGGACGACTTTTTTGTGCTGTGGCTTCAAATGTTTTTTGAGTAAAATAAATTGGCACGTTGAGTTTTTTGCTAACAACTCTTGCACCCCTAACGTGGTCGGAATGTTCGTGGCTTATAAAAACATACTTAACAATAGACAAATCTATGCCAAGCCGAGTGGCTCGTTCTAAAAGCCGCTTATAAAAAATTCCACAATCTACAAGCACAGCAACTCCGCAATATTCTATGTAATAACAATTTCCATTGCTACCAGAAGCTATCGAACAAATTCTAATCATTTCTCATCATTTGATTTCGTTGTAAAACGTATCACGCTCTACTGGCACAAGCCCAGCTGAACGTACAAGATTTTGAATCTGTTCGACAGTCATAATAGGTTTCTTTTCGGCTCCAGCCATCGAATAAATTTTAGTTGAATCGTTAACAGTTCCGTCAATATCATCAGCCCCAAACTGCAATGCAAGCCTTGTGGTCTCTTGTCCTGACATTACCCAATAAGCTTTTATATGAGGAAAATTATCGAGAAAAATGCGCGATACAGCATAATTTTTGAGATCCTCTACCAACGACACCTCTCCTACCAAATTGAGTTGATTATTTTCTTTTCTATATTTTAGAGGAATAAATGCCGAAAAACCACCTGTTTTATCTTGAAGTTGCCTTAGTTTAGAAAGATGTTCTACCCTATCGGAATAAGATTCTACATGACCATAAAGCATTGTAGCATTGGTTGTTATACCAAGTTTATGAGCAGTTTGGTGAATTTCGAGCCATTTGGTTGCTGTGGTTTTTTCGGGACATATTTTTTTACGTACTTCTTCGTCAAGAATTTCTGCTCCACCACCGGGTATAGACTGCAAACCACATTTTTTTAAATACAAAAGCGCACCTTCTATTGAAAGACCTGCTTTTTGTGCCATATATTCTATTTCTACTGCGGTAAATGCCTTAACCACAAGCTCAGGCATTATATTTTTTACATTTTTTATCAATTGTCCATAATACTCAATATCCCTTTCGGGATGTACACCGCCAACAATATGACACTCGGTGGCGCGGCTACCTTTATATTGCGAAACTTTATGAATAATCTCGTCCATGGACATTTCCCATGCACCGTTTTCGCCCTTTTTGCGAGAATAGGAACAAAATTTACAATTATTGATGCAAACATTGGTTGGCTCAATATGAAAATTACGATTGTAAAAAACTTTAAGACCAGATTTCTGTTTTTTGATTTCAAATGCTAACATTCCCAACAAACCAAGTTCATTGCAATTGTAAAGTTCCAACGCCTCACTTGGAGAAATACGCCCCCCACTGGCTACATTTAATGCAATTTTTTTAAGTTCAAGGGCAACTTCCGAACATTCAATCAACGATTTTATGCTATTTTCCATAAACAGAAATTATTTTTTTCGGCAAATATATTTATATTTGCAAACAAATTCAAGTTAATAAAAAAGGAAAAACATAAAAAACAAACAAAACAAGATATTTTTTTGTACAACAATATTTTTTTAACCTATAAATATATAACAAATGACTTTTACACAAAAATCTTGGCAAATTTTTGAGCAATCTATTGCCGACTACCATAAACACGATGATGTTGACACACCAATCGCTAACCCATACCAACCCAAGACAATAGAATTTTATCTCTATCTAAAAAATTGGATAGATACAGTACAATGGCATTTGGAAGATATAATTAGAAATCCAGAAATAGACCCAGTTGAAGCTTTAAAAATAAAACGAAGAATAGACCATTCTAATCAAGAAAGAACCGACCTTGTGGAACTAATTGATAGTTTTTTTCTTGAAAAATACCAAAACGTTAAAAAAGCTGACAACGCAACAATAAACACCGAATCGCCAGCGTGGGCAGTTGATAGATATAGCATTTTGGCTCTAAAAATCTACCACATGCAAGAGCAAGTAAATCGCACAGATACCACCGACGAACACAAAAATCAATGTCAAACTAAACTAAATGTTCTTTTGGAACAAAAAAAAGACCTTGGAACAGCGATAGATCAGTTGTTAACCGATATAGAAACAGGGAAAAAATATATGAAAGTATATAAACAAATGAAAATGTACAACGATCCCAACCTCAATCCAGTGCTTTACGGTGCAAAATAATGGACAAAAAAAGATTGTTGATAACACGTTTTTCAGCCATGGGCGATGTGGCTATGTGTGTGCCTGTGGTGTGGAGCTTGGCTAAAAATTTTCACGAAACCGAAATTATTTTTTTAAGTCGCAAAAATTTTGAACCAATGTTCAAACAATGCCCCAAAAACGTAAAGTTTATAGGCATAGATTTAAAAAAAGATTACAAAGGAATTTCGGGACTAAACAAATTGTTTAATGAGATAAAAGCATTAAACATAGATTGTTACGCCGATTTTCACGATGTTTTACGCACAAAATTTCTCCGTCTAAGGACAACATTGGCTGGCATTACTACAAAAAAAATCGACAAAGGACGCCGACAAAAAAAATTACTCACCAAAAAAGGCGCGAATAATTTTACACAATTGCCAACAACATTTGAGCGTTACCAAAAAGTGTTGGAAAATCTCGGTTTTAAATTTAGTATAGATTTTAAATCAATATTCACTTCTACCGTGGAATTGCCCCAAAAAATAATAACTTTATGTGGCGAAAAGCAAGATTTTAAATGGGTTGGCATAGCACCTTTCGCCGCTCACAAAGGGAAAATACTACCATTAGAAAAAACCGAAAAATTATTAGAAAAATTATCGTCGAAAAATAACATAAAAACATTTCTATTTGGAGCTGGAGAAAAAGAAAAAGTAATCTTGGAAAATTGGCAAGAAAAATACACCAACGTAATAAGCACAGCAGGAAAACTCGATGGGCTTGAAAACGAACTTATGTTAATATCAAAATTAGACTGCATGGTTTCGATGGATAGTGCGAACATGCACTTAGCATCGTTAACAGCCACAAGAACCGTTTCCATTTGGGGGGCTACACACTTAAAAGCAGGATTTCTTGGATTTAACCAAAACGAAAGCGATGCCGTGCAGATAAATCTGCCTTGTCGTCCATGCTCAATATATGGTAACAAAGAATGTAAACTTGATCAAAAATATCGTTGTCTTGAAGAAATAAATCCAGACGATATATTAATAAAGGTGTTGAATATAATAAATTAGAAAAATGACAAAAAAAATATTACCTATCGTTGTTTTAATATTACTTAGCATACAAGCCGTAGCACAAGAATCCGAGTTTCAAAATCGACTAAAATCACTCAACGGCGTAGAAGTATTAAACAAACTCAACAGCAAATTTGAAAAATACGAATTATTTATAAATCAACCTCTTGACCATTCTAACAAAGCAATAGGCACATTACATCAGCGCGTGATAGTAACTTTTAGAGGCTACGACAAACCAACCGTAATGGTTACCGAAGGATACAATGCCGACTATGCTCTATACCCCTCCTATTCTGAAGAAATATCTGATATGCTTGATGCCAATTTAGTATTTTGTGAACATAGATATTTTGGTAAATCTGTTCCTGAACCATGCGATTGGCAATACATGACAGTAGATAACTCTTGCAACGACCTACACAACATACGACAAACATTTGGTAAGATATTCTCTGGTAAATGGATTTCCACAGGAATATCCAAAGGCGGAAGCACTTGCACCTACTACCGAGCCGCATATCCAAACGATGTGGATGCAACGGTGGCATACGTTGCACCAATAAGCCGCGCACAAGAAGATGGAAGACACGAAAAATTTCTAAACAAAAAAGTAGGTACAAAGGAAGACCGTAAAAAAATGCATGCCTTACAACTCGAATACATGAATAGAAAAGACAGCATATTGCCAATGTTTAAAAAATACTGCGAAAATTATAACTATTCTTTTTCTATTCCAATAGAATGTGTTTACGACTATGAAATCCTTGAACTTGAATTTTCGATGTGGCAATGGGGAACTTCACTTAAAAACGCTCCAAAAGAAACCGATAACAATCAAAAATGGCTGTCGTATTTAATAAATGTTGTGGATCCTGATTATTTTGTTTGTCCAAACCAATACTTGCCATTTTTTTATCAAGCGTTGAGAGAACTTGGGTATTATGGCTACAGTACAAAACATCTTGGTTCTAACGCATCAATAAAATCAACCAAAGGATATGTTAAACAAATAATGGTTCCGCAAGAAATGGCAGATATAAAATTCGACCCAACAGTTTATAAAAATACCTGCAAATTTCTAAAACAAAACGACCCAACAATAATATTTATCTACGGAGAAAACGATCCATGGACGGCTTCTGGTGTTGCACCGTGGCTAAATTGCAAGAAAAAACAAAACATAAAAATCTACATACAGCCTAACGGTAGCCACTTGTCAAGAATAAATAACATGCCCAACAACATTGAACAAGAAATAATCAACCAGTTAAAAAGTTGGGGATTTTTAATTAAGAATTAATACCAAAAGACTTTTTTTATTATACGGGAGTTCTAAAAATTGCTTTTTCTTTGTTGCACTTCAAACTCAAAATCCTAATTTTCAATTAGTAAACTCTGTTTTTTTCGATTTTGTGCGCCTCGAAAAATCTAATTTTTAGAAGCCCCCTATACTTTAATTCTGCAAAAAAAGAGAAAGCCACAAAAAGACTTTCTCTTTTTTTATGGTTACCTATCAAAAACTAACAATTCTTGTTAGGATAAAAAATCATTCCAGTGCAAAGGCAGTTGAACCGTTTGGTACGTTGAAGAATATCAAAATTGGCACAAGTTTCACATCCTTTCCAAAATTCCTCATCATTGGTAAGTTCAGAAAACGTAACCGCCTGATAGCCAAGGCTTGTATTTATACGCATAACAGCAAGACTGGTGGTTAGTCCAAATATTTTAGCGTTGGGATATTTATCACGTGAAAGATTAAAACACTCTTTTTTTATGGTCTTTGCAAGCCCTTGCCCCCTAAATTTTGGATTAACGATAAGCCCCGAATGTGAAATAAATTGATTATCTTGCCATGTAGCAATATAACAAAAACCTGCAATTTCATCACCTGCAAGCGCAATAACGGCCTTACCTTCTGTTATTTTTTGTTTGATGTATTCTGGAGTACGGTGAGCCAATCCTGAATTTTTAGATTTAGCGGCATCATCAATAAGTTTTGATATGCTATCGGCGTATTTTAAATCTTCGACGGTAGCCCTAATTACTTTTATGTTGCACATAATGCTTATGTTGTTTGATTTTTTTGGGGCAAAATTATTGTCCACTACGCAATTTGCAAAATTATTTTATCAAATAAAAAATCAAACGATGGTAATTATTCACTAATTTTCTTCTGTCGCAAAATTTATTGGTATTCTAACTGTAAAAAGCGACCCTTTACCATATTCTGACTTAACATCAATCTGACCTCTCAACAATCTAACGTATGCAGCGGCAATGGCAAGTCCAAGACCTGCCCCCCGAGTTACAGAATCTTTGTTTGATTCTATCCTTACAAAACGGTTGAAAATTATTCCAAGGTTTTCTTGTCGAATACCAATTCCTGTATCCTCGACAGCAAATGCCACTTTGCCACCAAGTTTTTGTAATGATATTTTTATAAACCCTTTATCGGTATATTTTAAAGCATTGTTTGCAAGATTGGTAAATATTTGCTTTAATTTTACTTCGTCGGTTTCTACAAGCAGATTTTTACAATCGTGGTCTATATCGTAAAAAACTTCTATTTGCGGTTTTTCTGCACTTTGAAGTTTAAAAATGCTTGCAATATCATGAACCATTTCATAAATATTTGTTTTAGAAATGTTGGCTGTTATCTGGCCAGTATCAATCTTGGATATTTCAACAATATCGGTTATTATTCCCATAAGTTGCTGACAACTACGACGAATAATATCAATATAAAAATCTTTTTCGTCCGACTCTAAATCTTTTTCCTTCAATAAGTCGATAAAACCAAGAATACCATTCATAGGCGTTCTAATTTCGTGCGAAAGATTGGCCAAAAAAGAAGATTTAAGTCTATCAGACTGCTCTGCACGTTCAGTTGCCAAAACAAGATGTTTGTTTGTTTCAACAAGTTCTTCATTAAGTGCAATATATTCGCGATTTTGATTTTCAATTTTGTCGCGCTGAACTTTTAATTCCCGTTCATAATTCTTGCTTTTTGTAATATCAGTAACGCCAACAAGCCCTGCCCACACTTGACCGTCGTTACCAATTACGGGTGCGCCAACCATGTAAACAGTTATACGGCTACCGTCTGGTCTTACAATGTCCAAATCGTTTATTTCCTTAAATTTTCCATCAAGCGCATGAACAATTGGCATTTCATCTATCGGGTATGGTATGTTAGTGTTGAATTTAAATGCGTTTTTTAATTTTACTTTCGACTTGTTATTTTTTATCTGCTCAACAGTTTCGCCAATAAATAACGCTAATTTATTATTGATAGTCAACACGTCATTATTGGAAGAAACCATATATATGCCAACAGGAATATTATCGAGTAGCGTAGAAAAAATGCTATTTTGGCGTGCTAACTCCAATTCTTTTTCTTTTAACTCGGTAATATCAGAAAACGTTCCCACAACTTTGAGATGTTGTTCGCCATCAGCCTCCGACAACACCTTTTTACCTTTTACAATAATATGTTTTTTCTGTCCATGGGCATCGATAAACGAATAACCGCTTGTTGCCGTGCCTTTTAGTAATACACGCGAAATAAACCGATCGGCAGAAATAAATGAAGAATCGTTTTTTGACATACTATCCCAAATTTCTATCGGCTCGCCCTGGTTTGGTGTTATCCCAAACATTTTAAAACAAAGCGAACTCCAATACAAAGAATTGCTTTTTGTGTCGTATTCCCAAATGCCGTCGTTGCTTGCATCAAGAGCCATTCTATGTCGTTCTGATATTGTACGATAGGCAATTTCTGCTCGTTTAGAACGGTCAATATCCTTCATAAAGGCAAGAATGTTTTTTTTGCCTTCTATAATTATGTTTTGCAAGGCCACCTCACACCAAAATTCTGTACCATCTCTCTTTACAAACAGCCACTCAAATATATTTTTTCCACCATCCGCCACACGTTCCATAACACGATTTTTATCAAAAACATTTTTATTGGAACTTAAATCGTTTATGGTAAGTTTTTGCAATTCCGACTTTGTTTTGTATCCAAGAATACTTGGTGCAAGATTGTTTACGGTAATAAGACATCCGTTTGCATCAATAATGAGAATGGCGTAACCTGCTCTATTATAAATTTTTTTGTAATTGAGTTCACTTTTTCGCAACTGTTCTTCCTTTTCTATCAAGCGTTCGTTCAGTTGACGGAGTTTCATTTCATTGGCTTTAATGGTAGAAATTTTTGTCATTGTACCGCTTATTACCCACGGTTGTCCGTCTTCCAACTTTTTTTCAACGCTTCCCCTCATTCTATACCACTCAATTTTTCCATCGCTTTTTATCAACTTAAATTCGTTGGTGATTTCTTCCTGCGAATCAGTTATGTTTTCGATACTTGATATAAGTTTATAAAAATCGGCTTCGTCGCAAAATTTTCTAAGAGTGTTAATAGTAATTGACGATAAATTGCTTTCATAACCAAGTAATTTGTAAATAGAAGGATAGCAAAATAACATGGTTGTTTGCAAATCGAGCCTCCAAACAAGGTCTGACCCCGTTTCAACAGCCCTTTCCAACCGCATTATACGACTGCGCAACTCATTCTCTGTTTGTTTATAAACAGTAATATCTTTGATAATAATTACAAAAAGTTCTGGCGTTGAAATTATCTCCATGTCGGCATATTTTGCATTACCACGCATAGATAAAAGTTGTAAATGAACGGAAGCGCGCCCATTTTTTATAGCCTGAGAAAAACAGAAATCTATTTTTATGTACGAGTGTTGCCCATCTTCCTGAATGTATGGAGTAAGGTCTTCGAGTTTGCGGTTTTTGAGCAAATCGAAGTTATTTGTTTCAAAAAAATCAAGAGCAGCTTTGTCGGCCGATATTATTTTGTTGGTATAATGTATAATCGGGACAAAGTTGTTTTGAAAATTTCCGAAATTATAACCATATCCGCTCATAATCTAAGTGTTTTGGGTTATTAAATAACGATTTATTACGTTGGCTAAATCGTTGGAATTAAACGGTTTTTGCAATATTTCAGCACTAATAGCACCAATTTTTTCCATAGCAGATTTTGATATGTTTTGCGACATCGTAAAAATAAAACCTGAAAATGGACACACGTTAAGTATTTTCTGCGCCAACTGTACAGATACTTCTTCTGGTGAATTTATTTCCATTACTACCAAACCAATTTCTTGACAATGTCTTTGTGCTATGCTGTATTCATCGTCGCCAATGTCGCAAGTTAACACTGGTATTTGCCAATCGTTAAAAAATTCTGTTAAAGACTCGCGGTCGACCTGATTGCTTTCTATTAACAAAACTTTTTTCTCTGTCATACTTATTTTTAGATGCTTATTTATTCTTTCGTACAGAGAAATATCAGACGCGTTGTTTTGCATTATTGGCAAAGAAACAGAAAACTTTGAACCTTGACCAGGCTGAGAATCAAGCGTAATTGCTCCTCCCATCATTCCTACAACAGCTTTACAGATGCTTAATCCCAATCCAAGACCTCCATAACGTCGCGAAAGTATGGTTTCGTTTTGGACAAAACTTTGAAATATAATTTGCTGTTTATCAATAGGTATGCCGATGCCTGTGTCGGAAACCGAAATTTCAAGTTTATTTCCTATTACCATACACGTCAATGTTATTGAACCTTTGTGAGTAAATTTTATGGCATTGCTCATAAGATTTTCTAAGATAAGCGACACACCCTTTTCTGACAAACATACATAAAATTCCTCATCAAGGTTGGGTGGAAAATTGAGCATAACTTCTTTTTTAAGTTCTGCCATTTGTTTTAATGTCTGCGACTTAACCAACCGAATCAACCTATTGATGTTGAACGTTATTGCATTAAAAACCATGTTTCCAGATTGTATATGCGAATAGTTGACAACTTCGTTAACCAATGCAACAAAATTATTAGTACTCGAAATCATCTTCACCGTATATTCTTTGCGCTTATCCTGCGGTATGTTTTTACATAGCAAATCAGCAAAACCATTTATACCATTTATTGGAGTACGCAACTCATGACTAACGTTGGCCAAAAATGCCGCTTTTAATTTGTCGTACACTTCGGCATGCTCACGTGCAGCTTCTATAATATCGAAACTTTCTCCAAGTTTTTTGCCAAGCGAAACTATTTTTGAATTGCTATTAATAAGTATAGATTCGTATGTAGTTATAAGTTCGTTTTTATCAATAATTTCGTGTCCAAGGAGTTCGTTTTGATTTATCTCTTGTCGCAATTGTTCTATATAATCTTTCAACTTTTTGTTCTGCTGTTCATTAATATCTTCAAGTTCAGCAATTCTAAAAATATTTTTCTTTGCAAACCTTATGTTACCAACATAAATCAAAACCACTGCTGTAATATTAAGCAACGTAACAACAGAGCAAACTATCATAACAGAATGTCGTAATCCTCTGTCGGCACGTGTGAGAATATCGTTGTACAACATAACAACAATAACCGACATTGCCACAATATGCAACACCAAAATAATCATAAGTTGCCACAACTTATGTTTTTTATATAGGTTTTTAAAACTTTCCATTTTAAATTTTTCGGCGGCTCTAAAATATGATTTTTTATTTTTTTTATAAAAAAAAGCCACAAACTTTTTTTATAAGCTTTCAAAAATTTATTTTTAATATTTTAAATATTAATATACAACATCTTAGAAGAAAATATAGCAACAAAAGTTAATTATCTAACAAGAAAAAAATTCAGAATAAAAATAAAATAACAACTATAAAAGCAAAAAATATTCTATCTTTGTAAAGAGTTTTCACAAAAACACTTTTTATTTTGATGGATATTGCAACAAAACAAAAAAAAGGTAAGTTTTCTACCCAAATGCTGACATCAATAGTAAGCATTGTGGTAAAAAAATATATAAAAAACGGCTACCTTGAAGCCTCGCAATACGAAGACACTCGGCAGACTGTTTTGGAAAAATACTACGCAAAACAAGACCGCATAGAATCTCTTTACGATTCACGTGCAAAACCAGAGACTTACATCTCTGCAGTGGTTTATAAAATGCTACTTGAAATACTTCGTAGCCAAGGAGCAAAAGAAAAACACCAAGCGCAGTATCAAAAAACTATATTGAAAGGTGGAGTTCAAAGAGAACTTAACCCTGAGGAAAAACTTATAATAGAAAACGAAAAACGATATTTGCAAAAAGTAATGTCCACATTTGGAAACAAAACACCAAAGGCAATGCTATATTGCAAAATGTTTTTTAGAATAAAGCCCACATGGCAAGACATAAAGGATTATGCAAAAGAAAATTTCGACGAAAAAATGATTAGTATCGCCAATATATCAGGAGACGAACTCGACAAAGAAATTTTTGCAAGGTTATGCGAAATTTCAAACATCGCCGAAAACAAACAAAACAAACCTGATGCAGCTAGAATGTTTCTAAACAAAACACTTGAATCGATAATAGCGCGTATAAACGGAAACCGTAAGGCCAACTATACAGAAGAATCTTTGCAAGTGTTGTTTGAACTTATTTACACAAAAAATAAAAACATGTAAAAAATGGACACATTAGAAAATATCAACGAACTTGCACATTGCGCCGAAGCCATAAACAACGGCGAAGCAACCACCCTTTCCGCACAAGACAGCAATCTTCTTGAACAAGATGATCAATTCGCTGCCATGTCTTTAGAAATTGCGGAAATAGCAGCCGAATACTCGCGTGAAAAAAACATCGCACGGCCAAATAAAACATTGATATTTTCAATTTCGGCAGTTGCAGCACTTTTAGCAGTGGTGCTGTGTCTAAAATTTTTTCAAAATACAAACAACATCTCATTAACAGCCGAAAACACCACAATTGTACAAAACCCAACCGACAACATTGCAACAAACACGCCACGTGCAAATGGTATAATGGGAACTGCGGGAAATGTAAACACATTAACCATTACACCTAAAAATATAAAACAAGCGGCAAAAATAGAAATCTACGACAGTTTAGGAAATGTAATTTTCTGCCTACAAAAACCACAATTTCCACTAACGTTAAATACATTACCTATAGCCGACAAACAAACATACGCAATATTCAACAACGACAACATTGTAATAGAAAAAGGCAATATAGAACGATAGAGAATTACACCACAACTCTACTGCACAATTATAAAATCAAAATATTTTGAGGTTTTATTTTACGAACAAATTTTACCACAAAAAAATTTGCATAAAAAAATTTTTGTTGATAAATTTGCCTTATTATGAGAGGTAAAAACTCATAATGTCAATATTTAAAGACAAAAACTCATTCATACTTATAATATTATGCAATATACGTGGGAAGAATTTAAAAAACTTTATGAAAACGAGCAGGCTGCACGATTGGCTTTTTACACAATAGCCGAAAAAATAATGCAACTGCAATACCCCGACTATGTAATAAAAAACTCAATTGACATAACCGAAAACGACACAAAAAAAATTTCGGAGGCTGAAAATAAAAAAATAATACTATACCTGCCTAAATTCTTCACCGACCACGTGTCAAACTCGCGTAAAGGTCAAATACGCAAATCGTTTAACGAGAATTTGGCATTTATGCAAGCTAACGGTGCAACAGAGTGGGTGCTATTTTTGGCAAAACAGCCATCAGCAGAAGAAAATTCTTGGTGGGAAAATTGGTCGTCAAGAATAAAAGAAGAAAACAACATTACTGCGACAATTTTTAATGGACAAGAAATCATTGCCTTGTTAAATAAATTTAACATACTCAACGACTATTTTCCAAACGATGCTAACGAGCAAACAGAAGATTTACTTGACTTTTCGGCAGATGAAGCCGCAGCAGAAATTAGCGACCCTTCAAATGGTGGTTCAACAATAGAACAAACCCAAACCGTTGTAACAACCACAACAACTACTACAACTACCACCACAACAACCGACTCCGATGGTCAAATAGTAGAAACAACCCAAACCGTTACAGAAACATCTGAAAATCCGGGAGAAATAGTAGATCGCGAACTGGCAGAAAAGATAGCAGAAAGAGCCAAAATTGCAACAGAAAAAAAATACGCAGCAATGACGGCTACACAAAGCGAACAATCAGAACAAGCGGAACAAGTTTATGAACCACTTGCCGAAGATTTAGTGCTTTCTATCTCATACCGCGAAAAATTTGAAGAACTCGAAGTAATAAGAGACAACGATCTTACTCCAGCACAACAAAAGGTATTTGACAAACGTCGCGAAAAATCAAAAATAGACAACTACATAAAAGACTACGAAGTAGCTAATCCTGAAGAAATGACTCCTTCGGATATACTATACAAAGCAAAAAACGCACTTACCAATGAGTTTTATTCAAGGGCATTATATTTATACGAATATCTCAACAAAAAAGGAACATGCCCTGAAGAAAATCAATCGGAACTTAAAAACGGCCTTACAGCAGCAGATAACTACGTTCAATATAAATACGAAATGATAAAAGGCGACCTTATGTTTGCCCAACGTAATTTCATCAACGCATCAGAATTATTTCAAAGTGCATCAAAACGTGTAGATCAAAATACCGAAGCCCTAATCAAATATCACGAAGCATACGGAGAGGCTCTTTTAGATTCGGGAGAATTTAAACGTGCTGCCGACCAATTTTCAAAGGCATTGGACTTTGATTCCACAAACACCCAAATAAAAGAACGTAGAGATTTTGCACTATATCTCCACAATGGAACACATTATTTCAACAAACCATGGCAATGGTTAAACATGTTTGTAGCACCATTCTACTATTGGAAAGCTAAAAAAATGGATCCAGAAAATACCGAAATAAAACGTTATGCTGGCAATTTTAAACGTAAAGCAATAAGTGGAATTATAACAATACTACTCATTTTGCTTGCAATAGTAGCACTTTTCTTTTTGGTTCACAAAATAAAACAAGCTGCACAAGTAGATGATATATATACAGCACAATCGGCTACACCATACCAAATAAATATGGAGAAAGGAAACTACTATCTACAAAACATCACACCCGAAACTCCTCACTACATCGACTCGGCAGCAGAATGTTTTAGCCGTGCTATACGCTATCAAAACACTGACACTGCCGCACAAAATGCTTTGAGAATTGCTGAAAATTGTCGCAGACAATACATTGACCAAGTACAACACGACATTTCCACAGACAGCGCACAATATTTCTTAAGAATGCGCCGACCAACTGAAGGATTAACACTATTTAAATATACCTACGACCAAAACGACACAACGAAAGGTAAATTTGGATATGTTGACACTAACATGCGAGTAGTAATTCCGCCTTATTACGATTTCAACTACTGCAAAATGGGTCAAACAGGCGAAACATTCCGCAACGGACGAGCTAAAGTGTGTCTCAAAGTGGCAGACAACGATACTGTTTACTTCTTTATCGACCGTCAAGGCAATCCAATTGAAGAATAAAATAAAACTTAACTATTAAGCGGTTGAATATATTACTTTCAACCGCTTTTTTTAAATCTTAAAAACCAAATGAAAACAGAAAACCCAGAAGACCAAAAAATATACGAAAGTTTTGATTTAAGTTTTGCCGAATTACAAAAAATAAGTCAAGCAATGGACGATGATAATATTTCGGTTGACAAAATGTCGGAATATGCAAAACGTTGCCTTCCTTTAATAAAAGCCTGCAAAAAAAAACTTGCTGACGCTCAAGACGATATACAACTTCTTATTAAAGAACTCGAAAACTCATAGATTAATATACTTGATAATAAAAACAAAAAACTATCTAAAAAGGTAGATTATTTTTTTGCAAACAATCTTAAAGGGGAGTTCTAAAAATTAGATTTTTCAAGGCGTATGAAATCGAAAAAGCGCAGGTTACTAATTGTAAATGAACATTTTGAAATTGAAATACAACGCAGAAAATCTAATTTTTAGAACTCCCCTTTAATAAAAGTTGTAACTCAATAATAAAAAACCCAAACCTCAAAATATTCTTATTTTAGTGTTTGGGTTTTATAACAATTTAAATTAAGAAATATCATGTTTTACAATAATTGTAAACCATAATTACTTAGCCGTAAATCTAATCGTTTCTAATGTACAAATCGATTTATCTTTTTCTGGCGAGGTAAATACAAGATACAACGCATGTTTACCTTTTAATTCTCTTACAGCATCAAGTTTTACTGCAATTTCGGAAGAATATTGTGGCATATCCCATTTTATATTCAATGTACCAACAAGTTTACCATGTTGTTGCCATGGTCTATCGATATACACATCAATTGTTCCATCAATACCTTGTGGCGTAAGACCAAGTAAAAGGTTTATATCTTTTTTGCCCGTAATACCAGAAAAATTAAAATATTTATAACCAACAATAGAGCCATTAGTATTGTTAACAACTGGATTTATATTGTTTTTAACAGCATAAGGTTCAGAAAATTTTGAATCCGTACCATAATCAGCAGCCACATACGAACCATAAAACTTATTGTTTGGCCAATTATGCTCTGCTACCTTTGGTCCTGTGTACCAACAAGCAATTCCCGCAGGATAAATTTCAAGTGGGTCAAGTCCATTGATAGAAAATCCCTCAGAAGTGTATTCGGCTTCCGAAATGCTTACCTTTCCGCCTTTGCCTTCTTGAACTTCAACAGTTATTGGTGCAACCATTGCTTGTCGCGAAAACTCATTAAGACCATTTTGACGATGATAAAACACATACCATTGCCCATTAATTTCACAAATGCTACCGTGAGTATTTCCGCTTACGTTTGCCGATGCAAAAACATTTCCATCTATGTCGTTTTCTCTACCACGACCATCGATTATAGTTCCTCCGTATGTAAATGGACCTAATGGATTGTCGCCGTATGCGTATGCCAAGGTGTAGTTGGTGGTTGGTAATCCAAACTCGCCTTCCTTAGTAAAACGACTATAAATAAACACATATTTATCTTTAATTTTGCGAATAGACGATGCCTCAAAAAATCTAAATTCATTCTCATCGTCATCTTTAAATCCACCAATCATTTTTTCTACCACTTTAGTTCCCTGTTTAACCGTTGCCATGGTGGTTGGGTCGAGTTCTGCACCATGAGAAGTGCCAAATCCCCAATAGCCATAAACCTTGCCATCATCGTCAACAAAAACAGCAGGATCAAATTGAAGAATCCCACTTGCACTATCTGGGTTTTCTTTGTTCCAATTGCAAACCTCAAATGGGCCATCGGGTCTTGAACTTTTGGCAATCAAACCATTGCGACCACCACATTGATCATTGGGATACAGGTAATATGTTTTAACACCGTTTTCATCAGTTTTTAGTGTTACATCGGGCGCAAAAAGCACATCATCCTCGCCAAAAGGTTTTCCTTCTCCATTTTTTCCTACACGAAGTATCTCGCCATCGTAACGCCATTTTGTAAGTGTATCAACCGATGCCGACCACACAACAAGCTCTCGCCCACAATAATCGGTTATGCGCGTATCGTGAGAACCATAAATATACACACGTTTCTGCCCCGGATTGTCGGGATCATCAAAAATATATGGCTCACCATCGGGTATATGCTCCCAAAGTGGCATATAAGGGTTTCCTGTGGTTGAAAGTGTTGTTGGTGCAACACTTTGCGATGCTGGTTGGGTACATGATGTTAATGCACCAATCGCACAAAAAATCAAAAAATAATGTTTTTTCATAATATATTTATTTTACATTGTAAGCCTTATTCTACCATCTTCTTTTACAAAAATTTCTGGATGGCTCATTATTACTGCATATACTTGTTTTAAAGGTACAGGATTACCGTCTTTACGCTTATATAGACACCTTAAATTTATTTGTTCCGTTATTTTATCTACTGTCATTCCGTGTCCTCCAGAGGCAATAAGATAAACTATAGCTTCGATTAATTGCATACAACATTTTTTTATTTCAATGGCAAAATTATCATATTTTAATAACTTTGCAAAGTTACAAACCACTTTGAATTAAAAACATGCAAAATTACAAAATAACAATTTCATACGACGGCACAAAATATAACGGTTGGCAAATTCAACGCGACAAAGCTATTACTATTCAAGGTAAAATTTCTGAAGTAATAAGTTGTTTTGCCAACGAAAAAATTGAAGTTAATGGTAGTGGACGCACCGACAGTGGAGTTCACGCATTGCAACAAACTGCAAACTTTTTGCTAAAAGAGGTTGCCGACCCAAATGAAATCTTGGATTATTTTAATCGATACCTTCCCGAAGACATAGCTGTAATGACGGTAGAAAAAGTTGACGAAAAATTTCACGCAAGATACAACTGTAAATCAAAAACTTACAGATATAGAATACATACTTCAAAAATTCCAAATGTTTTTGAGAGAAAATATGTTTACAACTATTGCGACAAAAAACTAAATGTTGGTCTAATGAAAAAAGCAGCAACAATGCTATGCGGAACTCACGATTTTAAAAGTTTTTGTGGCAACTCTCATTTCAAAAAATCATCAATAAGAACAATTTTTAACATCAATATTTGTCAAACCAAATCCGAAATAACAATAGATTACATAGGTGATGGTTTTCTACAAAACATGGTAAGAATTTTAACAGGCACTCTTATTGAAGTAGGCGTAGGCAGCATCAACATTTCAAACATACCTGCCATACTCGAATCAAAAAACAGACTCAACGCTGGTTTTACAGCACCACCTCAAGGTTTAACCTTATTAAAGACAGAATATTAAAAACGTGTTGCAATACTAAATAACAACACCCCCCGATACAATATGCGTCGAAGGGTGCAATTAGTTAAGAATATATTTTTAATAAGGCCAACTTGCTGCCGCTGTGCCTTCTGTAATACCTTCAAACGCTGGTTTACAGAAAATTTTTAAATTTGCACGGTCTATTACAGTCATTGTACCAATGGTTCCATTTTGATTTGGAGAGTTGATGTCCCAAACCATCGGAATCATGCCACTTTCAGGTCCGTACTGACTGATAGCTTTGAACCATGCTTTTATTGATGCATCATGTTTATCTTGGTCAGCATCAGAAACACCGCTCAAATCACGCCAATTAGCACCATACTCACCAATGAGCATCGGAATACCTTTGTCGGCATATTTTGTTTTCATATTGGCAAACTCCGACTTTACGTATGATTCATCGGTAGCATAGGTAACATAATATTTGTCAGCCTTGTTGTCGGCTCCCCAATAATATTCACCACTTCCACCTGCAAAATTCCACGGGTTGTAATAGTGAAACTCAAGCATCAAACCGTTTTCTCGTGTGTCGGTAGGCAAAACAAAAGCAGTATTTTGTGCACCCCACATATCTGCGCCTGGAGCTTGTACTGTTAAAATTCTATTGGCATTATTGCCTCCTGTAGCCCTCACCGCATCTACAAACGCTTGATTATATCTGTTTAATATCGGAGAAAGTGTTGTTGCCTTGTTTGACAAATTCTTATCAAAAACATCATAATTTTGGAACGGTTCGTTCTGACCAGCAAATATCAAATGCTCATCGTAATTCTTAAACTCGTTGGCAATTTGCGTCCAAATCTTTTTCAAGACATTTATTTTGGCATTTATCAACGACTCGCCAACCTCCGAATAAGTAGATGTGGAATTAGAATAGCCCAACACTTCCAACCAACCACTATCATAATGGTCGTTAAGAAGAACATACAAACCGTCATTTATACAATAGTCAACAACTTCCTTAACGCGATTAATCCACTCTTTATCAATAGTAATAGAATTAGCGTCAGAAAGATGAATGTACCAAGAACACGGAATCCTAACTGACTTAAAACCCGAAGTTTTAACAAAATCAATAATTTCTTGTGTGGTAACAGTCGACTGCCACTCTGTTTCGCAGTTTAAACCCGTACCAGAAGCTTCCAACGTGTTGCCAAGATTCCAGCCTGGATACATATTTTTTGCAATATCCATGGCGGTAAATGTAGTAGTAATTTTAGGTGCATCAGATTGTTGTTCGGAAGGTGTTACCGAAGTAGTATCTGTTGTTGATGCAGTTGGTTCGTCCTTTTTATCGTCATCGCCACAAGCAAACAAAGCGGGCGACATGGCAAACAACAAAACTACCGATAGTTTTTTTAAAATGTTAGTTTTCATAATGGTATTTCTTTTTTATATAAAAAACGGGAGATTATTTCAAAAAATTGTATCTCCCGTTTTGTTTAAGTTAATGAAAAATTATATCTACTTTACAGCAGAAAATAAACTATTGATTGTTAAGTTTATTGCCATGCTTGACGTAAATCCCAATTCTGAAATTACACCATTGGTAGCAGTTCCAAATGCGCAACCTTTACTCGAAGTAGAACCATACATATTCCAAAGTTCAAGACGATAATTATCACCATCCAAACTATTGATAATCTTTGCCTTATCGTAACCGTCCAATGGAGTTCCATCAATAGAAATACTATTGAAAGTAATATTCGGTTGCATGAATGGGAAATTATCAATCTGAACAAACGTCATAATGGAACCTGCAGAATAATCTACATCTGCATTTTGGAATGTAAAATCAACAACACTGCTTTCGTCGGTAACGAAATATTTGTTGTCTTCAAATTTTACAACCACACTCTTTCCTGTTTCATAATTCCAATCGCCTTTCCATTCTGGGTTTATTGTAATAAATTTGATTGGATATTCACCTGCTCCATTGCTTTCGAGAGAAACTACCTTGAAAGTAACTTCAAAAGTTTCGTTGAAAGCAAGTTCTGCAGGACCATTGTCAGCAGTTTCTCCGCCAGCGGCTGTAAAAGGATTGTCCGCAACTTTGTTATTACTACCTCCCTTGCCCCAAATATTAGCAAGTTCGATACGATAATTGCCTTTATCCTCAATATCGCCATAGAAAAATCTTGATGCGTCAAATTTCAAATCAGTACCGTCTTTCTTTATACTTTCTACCAAAACACAACTATTGGGATATTTTGCTGCAAAATTTTCAATATCAATTACATAAACCGAGCCACGTGATCTTGGATAAGTAGTAGAAAATGTCAACGTAAAACTTTTACCTGCCTCCGGAACAATAAATTCTGATGCAGAAGCCCATGCATCTTTTGCATCGCTTTCTGCGTTGGAAAAACAAGTAAGTTTAGCATTAAAACCGTACCCTTTGGAACAAGGACGTATCGACAATGCCCTAAACAACGGTGCAACTGTCAAAGAATTAGACGACTGCGTAAAACTATAAGCAGAGGCAAAATTAGAGTTTTTAATATTTCCACTATAATACATACCAATCTCCGACTCACCACTTACGCTATTGCCTTCTCTATAACCAGCAGCAGGAAGAAATATTGAATTTCCGTTAGGACCAGTAAGTTTCAAGCCAGAAACACCATCAACTTCTGCCCATTCTTTTTGGCAAAGTGTAAAAAGTTCTTCGAGTTGGTCGGCAGTTGGCATTTTGGCAAAATCACCAAAAGTAGCTCTTGCCAAATCGTTTTCTGTTTCAACGATGTCTGCATTTACGCCATAATCGCTTACAGAAGTACTTCTATTGCAACCGTCCAAATCGCCAAAAGCATACAAACCACCTAAATCTGACTCTTTCTGTGCTCCAATATTGTATTTGAGCCATTTGACAGACAAACCAAGATCTACAATGTCATCTTTTTGAATTTCAAACGATTCTGTTGTAAAAGATTTGGTTTCGCCAAATACAGAATCATTGCCAAGATTTAGATACGTTGCATAATAATATGTCTTTGAAGGCAAAAGTCCGAGTTTTTTCAAACTTACGGCATTGCCTTCAACTGAGCCTTCAACAGCAAGACCACTTCTTACTTTTCTTTCGTCACAGCTAATTACAAAACCAGCCGTAGAACCATCGCCATTGCCGCTTAATGTACCATTAAGAACTGCGGAATAATAGGTTATGTCCTTTGCATCGGAAGTAACTGCTGATGCGTCAGAAGTAGTTAGGCTCTTTACTTCACCTTTGTAAGTAACCTTGTTTTGCAATGTAACAAACGCCTGATAGTAAATAGTTTGCCCCTTTGTAAGACCACTTAAAACAGCTTTTATCTCGTTGCTACTAACCTCTCCCAAAATTCTGTCAGAAAGGTTGTCTTGCGAATCGCCATAGTAAAATCCTACGCTATAAGAATTTGCCGACAAATTGGAAATGTCGCCACTCACCGTGCCGTGTAGCGTTGCGGAATTGGCAGTAACATCGGTTGCTCCAGTGGAAACCGATGAAATCAACTCTCCTGTCGCTGGCGAATATTCGTCATCGTCATTGCAGGATGCCGTAAACATCAATGCCGACACTGCAAATATTCCGAATAATATTTTAGTTTTCATTTTGTTCTAAATAATTAGTTTTGTTACTCAATAATACATGAAGTAATTTCAATGTCAAGACCGTTCAACTTGCTATCCTCGTTGGCATCGTCAATTGTGCCATAGCCATCAAGCTGAATTGAAAGGTCAAGGCAAGTGTTAGTAAATCCTACTTTAGTATCCAAAGTATTGGTAAGAGTTACTGTTGTTTCTCCATCTTTGCTTACAACAACAGCATCGTCCAAATCGAAACAACCAGGTTCCCATGTGGTTTTGATATTGTTGTCAATTAAAACACATTTTGGATCGCCTGTCCAAGTAACTCCACCGTTAATTTTAAATTTAACTGTAATCTTTTGGTTGGCTTTTAGGTTTACCTTGCTTGCATTTTTGAAAATACCTTTACCACTACCACCATAATGCCAAAAACCAACACGGATACAGCCATTTTCTACCCACATATTGTCTTCAATAATTGAATTGTCAATATCAACTTCAACTGGACCTGTTGTTCCGCCAAATATTGACTTCTGAACAAGATTGGCAAATAGATATTGGTTGACGATGTTAGATTCGTTCTTGGTGTTTTCTACAGCAAAGAAAAATTTGTTGTTGGATGGGTCGGCTTTAACTACAATAATTTCAGAGGTTTTGATTGCCACCTTTGCACCGCTCGCTGTAGTAAAGAAGTCGAGATCTATCGGATAAGAATTGCCAACTGCATCAGCATTAGTCATAAACTTAATTTTGTTACCTGAAAATTCAGCAACGCCAGTTGCACCAGAAAGTTCTTCTGAGAATGTTATTTGATCGCCATTTTTCTTGAAAGTTAAAGCAAATTCAGAACCATCATATATTGGGTAAAGCGAATTGCCATAAACGTTGCGTTCTGTCCATTCTGAAGCAGTGCCGTCCCACCAATAAAGGTCGTAAGACTTATCCTCGTCAAAAAGATATGTAATCTCGCTTGCCAAATAAGTACCATCGTCGCCCTCTATTGTAAACAATAGGTTTTCCAAATTGTCGGAAAGTGTAGGCGCAGTAACCGAAGCCGCCGAAAGCACATCATCGTTAGGAATAGTTACATCGCCGCTCTTAACATCTTCGCAAACAAAGTTCCATACAATCCACCATGCTCCTTCAGAATTTGTACGCATTGTAGCCACCTGAAATACGTATGGAGAGAGTTCGAGGATTACAATATTGTTGGAATAATTGGCACAAACATCGTTGAAACCCTCATTGTGCAAACAACTAACCTCTTTAAACGTAATTGTTGGGTGTTGCTTGTCGTCAAGGTTGAGAGAAAATTTGCCGTTTTCTGTAACAGAAGTTTCACCGTGGAAAATCTCCACCGTTGCACCGTCCTGTTCTGACAATGAGAATGTCATGTAAGAATCCATGTAAGGGCTGTCAGCAGGGATAAGCCAACTCTGAAAGCCCGGATCCCAGTTTTCTGTCCAGTTACCTGTACCAAATTGAATGTCAGTAATGCCTTTTCCGTTATTTAAAACGTCGTCAGGATTCATATACATCACGGGTGAAGAACCTCTGTATGGAGCATAAGACTTATCCATTGGAACCCATTTTTTTGATTCGCCAACACCACCTGTAAGGTTAGTCCAAAGATCGCTGTTGAGTGATTCAAGACTATTGGTGGTAATGTCAATCCAAGTGGTGTCGCTTGCGAAGGTGATACCTCCATTTTCCATAACGCCAAACAACACGAAATACTTGCCCGCAAAGGGGAAAAATAAGTCGCACGATTGTCCAATGTATCTTCCGTCGGAGGTTTCCCAAATACCTATACATTTTGACAACGATGTTGAGCAATGGATATTGTTACCATCGGCAGTAACGGTGTAACTATTTTTCAAAGATTCGGACGTATTGTTCATCGAATCCATGCTGTAATCATCAGGTTGACAAGCTGCAAGTGAAAACATCAGACCGCCCGCCAAAACCGGATATATTATGTTTTTAATGTTCATTTTTTTGTCAATTAAGTATGTTAAACAAAAACACTACCAACCGGGATTCTGTTTGAGCGTGCCGCCCGAAATAGTAATCTGGTTGCCCGGAATCTGCAACAAACCTTTCTTTGCAAGAAAATTCTCACGGCTGAAAGAAGGAAGGTTGTCGCTGTTTTTGAGTTTTACGTCGGTAAACGATTTTTCAATTTGGTCTGCCGCATAATCAAGACCATACCTTAGAAGATCCCAGTAACGGATACCTTCAAAAGCAAATTCAAGTTTTCTTTCTTGACGGAGAGCATCCTCAGAATAAGCGGTAGTGGCTGCTCCAGCACGGCTTTGAACTTGATTTAATCCATCGGCAGTACCAGTTAGTTCGCTGTGCATAAGCAAAACATCAGCATAACGAATCAAAACGTAGTCTTGACATTGCGAAATTTGGAAATCGCCTGCCATAATTCCTTCAAGTGCAGAAACCAAATTGCCCAAAGCATCGTATTTGCTAAGCGGAGTGTATTTTTTGTTGTAATAACCTGTGTAATCGCGTATATCATCGGTTTTTTCCTGCGTCCACGCGCTACCCAAGTCGGAAGCAATGTCAAGAACAGAGCATTTTCTGCTGTCGCCGCCAAGTTCTGAAACCAAAAGCGGATTTACAGTACAACCACCCCAGCCCTGACCAATAGGATAAGCGAGGTTGCCTCCAGTACGAGGACCTACCATAACTATTGTACGATTGCCATCGTTATTGCCATTGTAGTCGGCAGTGTAATTAAACTTCATGGCAAGTACAGTTTCGCTGTTACCACGCTTGTAAGTGGTGTTGTCCAATGGAGAATAGTCGATTGGATTGGCATCGGTGGGTGTAAGAGCCGCTGTTGCTGGCCACAAATCCTTAAAATCCGATACCAAAGAATATCCGCCATTATTGATTACATCTTCCAAAGCGTCAATAGCATTCTGCTTGGTACAACCAGTAGGTTCTTGTCCATAAAAACCATTGTAAAACAAGTAAACCCTTGCCAACATAGCCTCACAAGCATATTTGCTAATCCAACCATCGTTGGTAAAAGCATCATCGGCAAAAGTGGTAGCTTTTTTGTTGTCAGCATCAGAAATACACTCTATCGCAGCGTTGAGATCTGCAACCACCTGAGCAAAAACAGCCTTCGGTTCTGCTTGTGCAGGATTGTTCTGACCTTCTTCGGCTGTTAAAACCAATGGAACATTGCCAAACATTCTTCCAAGGTCGAAATAGAGGATTGCTCTAATTGCTTTAGCTTGTGCAACATAACTTTTAACTTGTGTATCTTCGTTATCAGACATATTGTTAATCAACATGTTACAACGATAGATAGCTCGGTAGTAAAACTTCCAAAGATTATCGAAAATGTTTTGTTGGCTATTGTCGCAGTTAATGTCAAAACGGTCGAGAACTTGGGAATTTGGAGCATCGCCAACACCAAGTCCACCGTAACATTCGTCAGCAAGCGTCATGGCTGTTTCTTGCATGCTAAACGTTGGACCGTTGGAAACCGTACACTGCCAACCGTCATAACAGCCAATGAGCGCAATATACGCATCGTCTGCTGTCTGATAAAAGTTTTCGGTAGTGGACTGTGTTTTGGACTCCACGTCAAGAAAACTCTCGCTGCAAGAGGCCATGCTCAAGGCAGAAAGCCCCATTGCCGCTATTGTCAATTTATTTAGTTTCATCTTTATAATAATCCAGTTTTATGTTCTAATTAAAATTTCAGATTTACACCCATGAGAATGGTACGTGGGTGTGGATAATATCCGAGGTCTACGCCCGATACCCAATCGTCTGTACCATAGCCAACCTCTGGATCCATACCATCATATTTGGTGAATGTAGCAAGATTTTGTACTTGGAAATACAAGCGGCATTGCGAAATCCATTCCTTATGGAGAAGTTTTTTGCAGAAATCGTATCCTATTGTCAAATTGTTGATTCTAAGATAGTCGCCGTCTTGAATGTAGAGGTCGGAGAAAGCCCAGTTGTCAAGTCCTGTGGTTAGACGTGGTATTTTGTTGGAAGTACCCTCGCCAGTCCACCTTTCAAGAATGGATTTGGGATAATTGGCAGTAGAACTTGAATGGTTTCTGTAAGCTTGAACAATCTGATTGCCAGCCTGACCGTTGATACTAATCATAAAGTCAAAGCCCTTGTAATCCATTGAAAGGCTTGCACCAAATGTAAAATCGGGATTACCATCGCCAAGATTAACCTTGTCTTCTTCGTTGATTTGTCCATCGTGGTTAATATCAACATATTTAACATCGCCGGGTTTTACGTCCGACTGATAAACACCATTGCCAGCGGCAATCCAATCAAGAATTTCTTGTTCGTTTTGGAAAATGCCAGCGGTCTTGAATCCCCAAAAATAACCAATTGGCTGTCCGTTTTGAGCGCGGTAAAACTCTGTAGAGTTGTCATAAAGTTGACCTGTACCATTCTCACCGTGGATAATTCCATCCTCGTTAGGAATGTTGCCCACTTTATTTTTATTGTAAGCACCATTTACAGAAACCGAATAGTTGATTTCCTTTCCTATTTTATCGTTCCAAGTGATACCGAGTTCAACACCAGAGTTTTTTACATCACCACCGTTAATGTAAGGATATTTTTCTGTACCAGTGGTTGCTACAACAGGAGCTTCAACGAGCCAGTCTTTAGTGGTTTTGATGTAGAAGTCAAAAGAAACATCAAGGCGGCTCTTAAGGAAACGTGCGTCAAATCCAGCGTCAAACTGTTCAGAAGTTTCCCATGTAATCTCCTCGTTAGCAAGACGTTCGGGATATGCACCCCAATATGCGCTCTGTCCAGATGCACCATAAACATTTCCAAAATTGTAATATGTCATATCGCTCTTAACTGGCGAACTATACATATAGTTTCCGATGTTTTGGTTACCTACCTGTCCCCAACTTGCGCGGATTTTCAAGTAGTTACAAATGTTAGTAATATTTTCTGCAAAAGCCTCGTTGGTAAGAATCCAACCAGCCGAAACAGACGGGAATACGCCATAGCGGTGTCCTCTTGCAAAACGCGACGAACCGTCAACCCTGACTGTAGCGTTTAACATATAAGTGTCTTTAAAAGACCAACCAACACGAGCAAAATAAGAAACAAGTTTTTCTTCATCGTAAGGATTGCCGTTTGCACCAAGTCCTTCGTCTGTAGTCTTAGCTGTACCATTGTTGACATACGCATGATCCCAATCGTCAAAACCTGTGCGCAAAGAACCGGTAGCAGCACGAACGCTTGAACCATTAAACTGATAAGATTCCATACCGATAAGGGCATTGAAAGAATGTTGATCGAGTTTCCAATCATAACTCAAAGTGTTGGTCCACGTAAAACCAAAACTATTACCTTTGGTTGCGCTCGCTGTTGTCCTCGTATCGTTGAAAGAATACAAAGACAAGTGGTACAAAGGTTTGAAATCTCTGTAATCCGACGCATTGTAATTAACACCAAGCACGCTACGGAATTTAAGTTTCTTAATAGGTTGAATTTCGGTGTAAACATTGCCAGTGAAATTTGCATTATTGTCTTGATTGCTGTTGTTGAGCATCATAGAGCCGTATGGGTTGCCATCTTCGCTGCGCCATGCGGCATACTGCGTGTTGTTGTAAGGGTCGCCATAAGGGCTTTGGTCTGAAGTGTAATCGGGATTTCCTCCGCTATATACTGGATTGAGCGGTGAGGTATTGAACGCGCCGTGAAGCGAGTTGTTGTATTGGTTGCCGACTTGAACACCTTGTTTCTGTTTGTAAACAAAACCTATCTGCTCGCCAACTTTAACGATGTCCTTTATAAGTTTGTACTCCGAATTAACACGAAAATTGTATCTTCTGTAAAAAGAAACGTCTTTGCCACCCATAACGCCTTCTTGATCCATATAACCCATTGACAATGCGTAATTTCCATTAGCATTACCGCCAGAAATTCCAAGGGTATAACTTTGGGTAGTAGCGTTGTTTACAAACATTTCGTCAATCCAGTCGGTATCGTAATAATTGCCGTTGCCATCAATTATAGGATAACTTTGAACACCGTTAGGGTCGTCGGGAGCGGCTGGATTGCTGTATTTGCCATTCCAATCAAAAGGAGATAGCCCACTGTTATATTGTTGCTCGTTCATAATTGTCATATACTCTTGGGCATTGAGCATACTGATTTTGCGAGCGACATTCTGAACGCCATAGTAAGCGTCAAAAGAGATAACGGTTTTGCCTTCTTTACCAGACTTTGTTGTAATAAGCACAACACCGTTGGCTGCCTGTGCACCATAAATAGCGGCAGATGCGGCATCTTTCAAAACGTCAATACTCTCAATGTCTGCAGGATTGAGGGTTGTAACATCGCCCCTCACACCATCGATAATATAGAGAGGACCGCCATTTCCCACCGTACCAAGTCCACGGATATTAACTTTCATATCGCTACCCGGCTGTCCAGAAGTTGAAGTGATTGTCATACCTGGTGTTTGACCTTGAAGAGCTTGGAGTGCATTGTTGGTGTTTTGACGGGCAACTTCATCGCCTTTAACCTGTAACGTAGCACCAGTAACAAGTTTCTTTTTCTGAACGCCGTAGCCGATTGCTACAACTTCTTCTATTTGGTTTACGTCTTCGCTTAATGAGGCATTTTGTGTAACGGTTTGACCGTCAAGCATGCCAACATTGGTTTCAAAATCGTTAAAACCAATAAAAGAAACTACGAGAGTGTTGTTTCCCGCAGGAACGTTGTCAAGTTGGTAATTACCATCCATGTCTGAGATAGTACCAAGCGTTGTTCCTTTGATAAATACATTGGCACCAGGCAAAGGCGCACCTTGGTCATCGGTAACCATTCCCTTAATTGTACCCTGGGAAAAAGCCGCTGACGTAATGCCAAATAGCATTAGTGCCAGCAATAGGAGTCGAGACATTACAAAGCCTCCCCCACCCCAGCATTTTTCTTTAAAACTATTTCTCATAATAATTAGTAATTAAACAATATTTGATAGTATATTATATAAAAAATTAACATCGCAAATATAAATTAATAATTTCTTAACTCAAAATTATATTTGTTAAATTATTCACATTATTTTAAAAAATTCAAATAATTAATTATTAAAATATTGATTTACAATAAATAAAAACAAAAAAAATTATTTTTATTTTTCAGAATAAGAAAGAAAATTGTAAAAAAAATAACAAAATGTCCATTTTTCTTATTTTTATTATATCAAAATTATTGTTTTAAATACTATAAAAAAAATAGATTGTTATACAGAAATTACATTATAAGAAAAAAATATGACAAAAGACTTTTATATTATAGATATAAATTTTGTCTTTTTATAGCAATTAAACATTATATTTTCTTTTTCATAAAAAATTGTTTTACATTTGTCAAAAAAATAATCAAATACACCAAATTACTAATATATGAACAAAAAACATTTTTCCTATCTGTTTTTGTCGGGATTGCTACTTGCAGGCTGTGGCGGCTCCGAAATTAATTACACCAAAACCGACAAGGGTATTGTTGTTGAGGTTAAAAATCTCACCGAAAATTCGCCCAAAAAAGTCCGCTTGGAAGTTGTCGGCGACAAAATCATCAGAGTATCAGCCACTAAGGACAATGATTTCAAAGACCCTCAGTCACTTGTTGTTGTTGACCAAAAGCAAAAAACTTCATTCAACGTAGAGCAGAGTGGCGATACAATTAGAGTGATTACTAACGCTATCAAAGCCAATGTTTTGACATCAAACGGCAAAGTCTTTTTCACCACACTTGACGGCAAGACTATTCTGTCGGAGGTTGACAACGGAAAGACTCTCACGCCCTATCAAGTGGAGCAGATTCATGCTGACGGAAAGCCCGAAACTTATCATGGTTGGTCGTATAGGGCAGTTTTTGACAGTCCTGACGATGAGGCATTCTACGGTCTTGGTCAGCACCAAGCCGACGATTGGAACTACAAAGGCAAAAATGAGGAACTTTTCCAATATAATACAAAGGTGTCAGTGCCTTTTGTGGTTTCAAGCAACAACTACGGCGTAATGTTTGATTCTTATTCACTTATGAGGTTCGGAAATCCAAAGCCGTATTCTATTCTAAAGGATATTTTTACGCTTTACAACAAGGACGGCAAGGCTGGTGTACTCACCGGCACTTACAATATTCAAGGTCAAGCACCGATTATAAGGGACGAAGATTCACTTTATTACGAGGATTTCAAGACCGTTGGAAGACTTTTGCCTAAGGGTCTTGACAAGGCGACTGTCGTAATCGAAGGTCAGATAGAGCCAAAGCAAAGCGGAGAGTATCGTTTCTTACATTATTATTCTGGTTATCAGACTATTACAATTGACGGCAAATGTGTCTATTCACCTGAAATGCTCGGCAAGGATTCTAAAATTTGGCGCACTGCTTGGAATCCTAACGCACGCAAATTCTCCGTCAACATGGAAAAAGGTAAAAAATATTCGATTAAAATTGAGTGGACTCCTGACGGTGGCGAGGCTTACTGCGGACTTCGCGCCCTCGAACCCGTTGACGCTAAAGAACAAAACCAACTTTCGTTCTGGTCTGAAATGACTCAACAACTTGATTATTACTTCATTGACGGTGATAATGCCGACGAGGTTATCAAAGGTTACAGAACTCTTACTGGCAAGGCTCAAATTGCTCCTGAATGGCTGTTAGGTTATTGGCAGAGTCGCGAGCGTTACAAAACTCAAGACGAGATTGTTGAGGCTTTGAAAGGTTTCCGCAGCCGTCATCTGCCTATCGACAATATCGTTATGGACTGGAACTATTGGACTATCAATCAGTGGGGTAGTTATGATTTTGATCCCGCAAGATTCCAAAATCCGCAGAAAATGATTGACGACATTCATGCGATGAACGCCAAACTCATGATTTCGTGCTGGCCGAAGTTTTATCCTAACGTTGAACATTTCAAGGAGTTGAACGACAAGGGCTTTATTTATCAGCAATCTTTGAAAGATTCTTTGCGCGATTGGCTTGCCGACGAACTCAACGATTGGAAAGGTTTCACGTATGCTTTTTATGACGCTTATTCACCTGAGGCTCGTAAGATTTTCTGGCGTCAACTCTACGACAAACTCGGTTCTATCGGTATGGACGCTTGGTGGATGGATGCGTCAGAACCTAATGTTAGAGATTGTACTCCAATGGAATACAGAAAACTTCTCTGCGGACCAACCGAACTTGGCTCGTCAGATGAGTATTTCAACGCTTATTCTATTGTTAACGCTGAGGCTATTTATGACGGTCAGCGCGGATACGAGACCGCAATCGAAAAACAGGGCATTGACAAGAAGGATGCTAAAGCACTTCAGTCGGCTGCAAAATGGAATCAGAACGGTTTTGGCAACGAGCAGAATTTCTCGCCTAACAACAATCGTGTTTTCTTGCTTACAAGGTCGGGATTTTTGGGCGAACAACGCTATTCCACAGCAACTTGGAGCGGCGACATCGGAACTCGTTGGGAAGATCTCAAGGCTCAAATCACTGCCGGTTTAAACTTCTCTATTTCTGGTATTCCGTATTGGAGTCAGGATATTGGTGGATTTTCGGTTGAGAAACGTTATGCTGAGGCTCAGCAGATTTTCGACAAGTCGAAGAAAGTAACCGAAGACCTCAACGATTGGAGGGAACTTAATGTTCGTTGGCATCAGGTTGGTGCTTTTGCGCCTATGTATCGCAGCCATGGACAATTCCCGTTTCGCGAGCCTTGGAACATCGCTCCAGAAAACGATGTAACTTACAAAACCATAAAGTATTATCTTGACCTTCGTTACCGTTTGATGCCTTACATTTATTCTTTGGCGGCTAAGGTTTATTTTGACGATTACACTATTATGCGTCCTATGATTATGGATTTTGGCACCGACAGCAATGTTAAGGACATCGCATATCAGTTTATGTTTGGACCTTCGATAATGGTTAATCCTGTATATCAATACGGTGCGCGTACAAAGGACGTTTATTTCCCGAAAGGTTATGTTTGGTACGATTTCTACACTGGCGCAGTTGCTTCTAACGGCGGCGAAAAGAAAACTGTTGATGCTCCTTACGAGCGTATTCCGCTTTTTGTCCGTGGCGGTTCTATCATTCCGTTTGGACCTCAAATGGAGTACACCCGTCAGAAACAAGCCGACAACATCAGCCTTTATGTTTATGCTGGCAAAAACGGCGAATTCTCTCTCTACGAGGACGAAGGAACAAACTACGGTTACGAAGCAGGACGTTATGCTAACATTAAGTTCGTTTATGACGATTCTGCAAAGACACTTACAATTGCAGACCGTCAAGGCGAGTTCCCTGGAATGTTGAAAGAACGAACTTTCACAATTTTATATGTAACTCCTTCGTCAGCAGAGCCGAAAGGCATTGAAGTCAAGTATGACGGCAAAAGTCAGAAGATAGAGTTGAAATAAAAACTATTAATAAAACTAATTTTAAGGCTGTCCAAATAAAAAGGACAGCTTTTTTATTAATTGTTTTTTTTATTCTATCTGAAAAACAGATTTTTACATATCAAAAATGTATAAAAATATACAAATACATTAAGAAAACTTAAAACAAATAAAAAATTATTTGCCTATATTTGTAAAATATTTTTATGAACGAATGCATACAAAAAAACTATAAAAAATGGCAAAAATAACAAAAGAGGCGGCTTTGCGCTATCATAGCGAAGGCCGACCGGGCAAAATAGAAGTAGTGCCCACCAAGCCTTACCGTACCCAAACAGATTTATCACTTGCCTATTCCCCCGGAGTAGCAGAGCCATGTTTGGAAATTCAAAAAAATCCTAACGATGCCTATAAATACACCGACAAAGGCAACCTCGTGGCTGTAATTTCCAACGGAACAGCAGTTCTCGGACTTGGCGATATAGGTGCTGTTAGCGGAAAACCAGTAATGGAAGGCAAAGGTTTGCTATTTAAAATTTATGGTGGCATAGATGTTTTTGATATAGAAGTAAACGAAAAAGACCCAGAAAAATTCATTGCCGCAGTAAAAGCCATAGCTCCAACATTTGGAGGTATTAACCTTGAAGATATCAAAGCACCAGAATGTTTTGAAATAGAACGTCGTCTAAAAGAAGAACTTGACATTCCCGTTATGCATGACGACCAACACGGAACTGCCATTATTTCTGCAGCAGGATTGCTCAACGCTTTGCAAGTAAACGGGAAAAAAATAGAAAACGTTAAAATAGTGGTTAACGGAGCTGGTGCTGCAGCAATCAGTTGCACAAAACTATATGTTGCACTGGGCGCACGAAAAGAAAACATTGTAATGCTCGACAGCAAAGGCGTTATCCGTGCCGACCGCGAAGGACTTAATGAACAGAAAAAAGAATTTGCCACCACTCGAACCGACATTTCAACACTTGAAGACGCTGTCAAAGATGCTGATGTATTTTTGGGATTATCGAAAGGTAACGTTTTGAGCCAAGATATGGTGCGTTCTATGGCAAAAGACCCAATTGTATTTGCTCTCGCAAATCCGGTTCCTGAAATTACCTACGAAGAAGCAATGGCATCGCGCCCCGATGTGCTAATGTCAACTGGTAGAAGCGATTACCCAAATCAAATAAACAACGTAATAGGATTTCCATACATTTTCCGTGGAGCGTTGGACGTTGCTGCCACCGCCATAAACGAAGAAATGAAACTTGCTGCCGTTTATGCCATAGCAGACCTTGCCAAACAACCAGTTCCTGATGTTGTTAACGAAGTTTATCATGTCAACAACTTTACTTTTGGACGCGACTACTTTATTCCCAAACCCGTTGACCCAAGACTTATAACTGAAGTTTCAACGGCTGTTGCCAAAGCTGCAATAAAATCAGGCGTGGCACGCAAAAACATCACCGATTGGGACGCTTATCAACGTAAATTACGTCAGATGATGGGCTACGAGTCAAAACTATCACGTCAACTCTACGACACAGCGCGTTCTTGTCCACAACGTGTGGTTTTTGCCGAAGGAATACACCCAAATATGCTTAAAGCCGCTGTTGAAGCCAAAAACGAAGGTATCTGCTACCCAATACTTCTTGGCAATAAAGAAAAAATTTCGACAATGGCCAAGGAACTTGAACTCAGTCTCGATGGTATAGAAGTTATTAATCTACGTGAAGATACAGAAGCTCCACGTCGTGAACGATTTGCCAAAATATTAGCAGAGAAACGTCAACGAAACGGTATGACATTTCAAGAAGCAAACGACAAAATGTTTGATCGCAACTATTTTGGTATGATGATGGTTGAAACTGGAGAAGCTGACGCATTTTTAACTGGCGTTTACACTCGCTATCGCGACACTATTCAAGTGGCAAAAGATGTTATTGGAATACGCGATGGTTACAACCATTTTGGTACAATGCATATCCTCAACTCCGACCAAGGCACATTTTTCCTTGCCGATACACTTATCAATCGTCACCCAGATGTTGATACACTTGTTGACACAGCCAAACTTGCAGCCCATACCGTTAGATTTTTTAATAACGAACCTGTAATTGCGATGTTGTCTTATTCAAATTTTGGTGCTGACGAAGTTGGAACACCCGCCACTGTTCATCAAGCAGTAGAGATTGTTCATCAGCAAGTACCTGACCTTGACATCGATGGCGAAATGCAAGTTAATTTTGCAATAGACGATGAACTCCGCGACAAAACATTCCCATTCAATAGACTAAAAGGTAAAGTGGTTAACACTCTTATTTTCCCTAATCTTGGTAGTGCTAACACAAGTTACAAAATGCTTGCTGCAATGGGCAAAAATGTAGAATTAATAGGACCTATACAAATGGGGTTGAAAAAACCAATTCATTTTATAGATTTTGAATCATCGGTAAGCGATATTCTCAACATTGTGGCTGTTGCGGTAATAGATGCTATTGTTGAAAAGAAAAAAGTATTCACAAAATAAAATTTTCTTAACGAAAAAAGGTCTGACTAAAAAGATGGATGCGAGTTACCAACCAGCAATCCACATTTTTAGCCAGACTTTTTTATAAACATTTTTTTGATAGAATTTATTGCAAATCTGCTTCAAATTCTGAGAGGTCTTAGACATTTTTTTCATACATCTGATTTGCAATGTCTTGAAAAAAATTGTGTTGTATAAGAACACTAATGTGTATTTCGTAGATTCAAACCGCAAGTGCAATTTTTTTCATTTCCATTTGGAACACCTTT
>CALFIU010000038.1 GCA_937877455.1 uncultured Bacteroidales bacterium | reverse complement strand
CATTCAAGATGTTGTTCAACAGCGGCTTGTCGTATTCGTCAACAAGGATTACGACTTTTTTGCCGGTCTGTGTAGCGGCGGCGTTGATTAGTCTTTTGAAACGGTAAGCCAAAGAACCTTTTGCTGAAATATTGAAGATGGCTTCCATATCCTCTAATTGGAAGCCAAGTTCTTCTCGTAAGTTCTTCAATGATTCGTAAGAGGCATTATTGAAGTCGAAATGCAGCACGGGATACTTGTCCCATTTCTGTTCCAACTGTTCCATCTTAGTCCCTACAAACAAATCCTTGCGACCATTGAAATATTCGTGCAAAGTGCTTAACGTCAGGCTTTTGCCAAACCGCCTCGGACGCGAGAGAAAATAGCAAGCCTTGTTGTTGGCGAGTTGGTATATCATATCCGTCTTATCGAGATAGACAAAGCCTTCCTCGATAAGCGAACTAAACGACTGTATGCCGATAGGAAGATTTTTCATAGCCACTGCTTTTAAAGTTTGCGCAAATTTACAAAAAAATTGTACATAGTGATACTCTTACAAAAAAGTTTTGTATCTTTGCGGTTGGAATTTTGGTTCGACATATCCGAAATCCATATTGTATAACAAAACTTTTACAATAAGAAACAGATAGTTGTTTAAGTAAAACATATTATAATATTGAGCTTGACGCTCTTATTCTCACTCTGTAAAATCTGGTAAATTTTAACGATACGAGAATAAGCCAGCGATTAAGGTTCACGCTATATGCGTGAGCCGTTTTCGTGCTTATTAGTATCATCGGTTTACCAGAGCCTTCAGAGTTGATAAGCATAAATTGGGTATAGTAAAGAAAACGGCATCACGCTTTATTTATGCTTGTTGGGGGGGCGGGGAGTTCGCAAAACGAGATGACCATGAATAAAGATGTTCATACAAGCAAACCTATGCAAGCCGACCTTGATAGTTGCCCAATAAGTAGACATGAAGTACAAGGCAATGCAAAGCATAGAATGGTAACCGTCTTGGTTCCCGTTTTCAACGAGGAATCTGTTATTATTTATTTCTACAACGAACTGATGAAACATCTGAGGTGTGTTTTTGACCGTTATAGATTTGAATTCCTATTTGTTAATGACGGCTCAATCGACAATTCGCTCTCTGTATTACAGCAACTTAGAGAATCTGACGGACGCTGCTGTATTGTGGATTTGAGCCGCAATTTTGGTAAGGAAAATGCCATGTTGGCAGGGTTGGATTATGCTGAGGGTGATTGTGTTATTATTATAGATTGCGACCTACAGGATCCACCGTCACTGATACCCGAAATGCTTGCCTTTTGGGAGCAGGGGTTCGATGACGTGTATGCACGCCGTATCAACCGTGGAAAAGAAGGCTTATGTAGAAGAATATTGTCCAAACTGTATTACAGGCTGTTGCAAAAGATGTGCAACTTTGATATTCTTGCGAATGTGGGCGACTTCAGGCTGCTCGACCACAAATGTGTGGCTGCAATAAAAATGATGAGGGAGCAGGAACGCTATTCTAAGGGTATTTTTGCTTGGATAGGTTTCAGAAAAAAAGAACTCGTTTTCAAACGCGACAACAGAATCAAGGGCGAATCGCACTTCAAGTTTGGCAATCTGTTCAGATTGGCGGTTGACGGCATTACGTCGTTTTCAAACTTTCCACTACGTATTGTTACTATCGCAGGATTGATGGTAGCAATTGGAACATTGGCATATTCAATGTATTTTTTTTTCAAAACGCTGTTTTTCGGTGACGATGCGCAAGGATTCCCAACTCTGATAATAACAATACTTTTGCTTGGCGGCATACAAATAATGGCAATTGGCATAGTTGGCGAATATGTCGGGCGCATTTTCAATGAATCCAAGCACCGCCCAATCTATCTTGTCCGCAATTATTATGGTCAAACCTATTAAAACATTCATCAATGAATAAAAATCTTAAGTCAAATATAACTATCATATTATTGTATTCTGTTATAGCAGTTGGCTATTTTTGGATTGTCAGCCAATACATACGTGTACATGATGATTTGATTTACAGCCTCAGACTCGACAATGGTTTGCCTATTGGCACACTATCTGATATAATGTACTCGAATTGCTATGGGTATGCCAATCAAAACGGTAGATTCATTTTGCATTTTTTTACACAGCTGTTGTGCAATTTTGATTCAATGATACCATTTTATGTTATCAGCACTCTGTGTTTCGTGGGTTTGGTAGCAGGAAGCGTGCAGTTGGCGTATGGTCATAAATTTGGTCTCTTTGTCATTCCGTTGTTTTCCCTGCTATTGGTATTGATAGTACCCTCGCAAGGTATGACTCTCTATGGTAATATTGCTTTTGTGGTCAATTATTTATGGACTTCATGTGCAATTGTATGGTTTTTAGTTCTTTACTCAAAAACACATTATACAATTCGTATTTTTGGCAAAATAATGCTTATTCTTTTATGTATTGTTTGCGGCAGCCTTCAGGAGAGTTTTTCGATAGGGCTTTGCGCAGGGTTGGTATTTGATTTTGTCATTAACAAAAATGACCGCAACAGCAAAAAAACTTCTATGGCACTTGGTTTCTTGGTAGGAGCATGCACGTGCATATTGGCTCCTGGCAACTTCATACGTGTACAAGGCAGTGGTTTCGAGTCTTCATTAGTACGGAGATTTATTTTGGTACTTGGCGAAGGCTGGTTTATCTGGGTTGTTTTAATAGTCAGTTGTACTTTATTTTTACTACGCCAGCGTAAGACTATTATTTTTGTCAAAAGAAACATCATTTTATACGTTGCAATTTTGACCAATTTTGCTTTTGCAGTATTGGTTGCCTATACCTTTAGGCATCAACTATATTCGTTGGTTGTGATGTCGCTTGTGTTAGTTATTGCAATGTTGAAACATTTTGATGTCATCTCTTCTCAAAAAGTTAAAGCGTTAGTTGGCACCGCGGCTTTAGTATCATGCGTGGCATTGATGTGTCCAATACATATGGCAAGAGAAAAGTTGACACAAGCCTATGATTCGCTATTACATCAAGCTGAACAACAAAGAGATGGCCTTGTGTGTGCAAAAGAATATGCCAATCTTGTCAATTCACCGTTTGCATATTCTTTTTTTTCACGATATACACAAATGACAGCGGCAAATTCTGTTATCTATAGTGCGAACGGAATTCGAAATCTATCAAACTATATTGTAAAAATTAAGGAAGGTAATAAACTCGAAAAAGTACTTCCAGACTCTATTGAAAATATTGTTAGTCAATGTACAAGTGATATTTGTTCTTTCGACAGTTATTTTGTCGTGAGGAAACATTCGGTAGATAGCGATTTGTTGATTCGCTTGATAGAAAAGCCAGAACTTCTTTTTTCGAAATTACTGACGAAATTTTCTAATTCAGATTATCGTATCAAGAGAATAAGGTTTAGCAATTTGCAAATTAAATTTCAATATCAGGAATGGGAGTATGGTATTATTTACAAGTATTCTGATAATGGATACGTAATAACTGATGTTGATACAAATTAGGTACAATGATTCTCATCTCTATCCCTTCACCCATTCCGCCACTTTCCTCGTTTCTGACGAAAAACTAACGCCCACTTTGTACAACTTCCGACCGTCAACGGTGAAGGGGAGCGGATAATCCTTGCTGATGATTTGGTCTAACGCCTCTTGTGCGGGCTTGTCAA
>CALFIU010000037.1 GCA_937877455.1 uncultured Bacteroidales bacterium | reverse complement strand
GCCGACTGCGATTCTACTTTTATAATCGGCAGAATGCCAGTCATATACACCAACAGAAAAACATCGTCGGCGGTGTTGGATTTGAACATTGAGCGCAAGAAGTTGACATATTTTGTCTGCGTCTTTTCGTCAATCTCGCGCACTAGCCTATCCCACTCGTCAATGATAAGGACAAAACGGTCGCCGGTCTTGTTGTGGATTTCGTCAAGTGCCTTGCTCAACAATTCTTTTTCCTCCAAAAACGGATACGAGTTTTTTAAATCTTTAATCACATTTTTTTGAGCCTCATCCACAACACTCTGCTCGTCTAATTCCGAAAACTTGTTCCAATCGATATAAATCGTCGGATATTTATTAAGGTGCCTTTTGTAACTTGGCAGTTTTGAAATCTCCAAATCATCAAAAAGCGGCTTTGAATCCGATTTTCTGTCGTAATAGGCATAAATCATCTTTGCGGCGACAGACTTGCCAAACCGCCGTGGCCTCGACACGCAGATATAGCGGTGCGGGGTCTTAATGTTCTCATTAAGAATTTCTATCAGCCCCGACTTGTCAACGAAGTCGGAGTTCTTAATTTCCTTGAAGGCGATGTTGCCTTTGTCAATGAATGTGCCCATAATTTAAATTATTTTTCTTGGCAACAAAGATAACCTTTTTTTTGCATAATGACAATTTTTTTTTCGCCAATCATGTAACCTTTTCGCCATTCTTGACACTAATGGTAAAACACCAAAACTTAATGAAATGGAAATGCACATCCGACACTTGATAAAAACCGAATTTGAGAGCCAAGGCCGCCGCGCCACGTGGCTCGCCCGGCAGCTCAACTGCAACCGCTCCAACGTTTACAGTATCTTCAACAGAGCCAATATCGACGTTGAAACGCTGATAAAAATTTCGGCGGCATTGCAGCACAACTTTTTTCAAGACATTGCTAATGAGATTAATGAAAAATTCTGTCTAAAATCATTGGACAATATGTCGGAAATTGTTACAAAACGTTCAAAAACTCGATACGGAAAAATTTGGCGGAGAGGAGGATAGGGAGTAATTTTGTGGAGAAAATGCGTAACCTTTTCGTAAGGGTGCGACACTAAAGAGTAAAATATAATTAATATGAACGTAAAGACAGCACGTATATTGTTTGTATGTTTCCTATGCTTTATCGTTGGAGTATGTACTTGGTCTCATAACCATAACGAACAATTAAGAAAAGAAAGAATGCAAAAAGAACAAGCCGAAAAGGAAGCAGTCGTGCAAAAGAAACTCAACGAAGACAAGGCTACGTTTGATTCTGTCATGGCATCACCAAGCATTGACAGGTGTCTGTTATATCTAAAAAATCATTACAACGGCACATACAAAAGCCATGTAGATAGCATTTTAAATGTTGTATTCAGCAATCAAGTTGATATGCTATTGACAAAGGTGAATGTTGAAAATATAATAAGTTTTTATAACAAATACCAGTATGAATACATCAGTCACGAATATCTACGTGACGACATAAACCGTTTGCAAGAGGAAATGTACGGCTCTGAGACCATGGCGTGGAAAACGGCCTCTGTTATAAACAATGCAAATGGCTATTACAATTATATAACGAGATACCCAAAAGGCAAACACTACAAGGAAGCCGAAAAACTGTATGTCGATATGCAAGTTGATGCTATTTTTGCAGGAGATCACGGTCGTTTGCCAGAAATGGAAAAGACGGGCTATAGATATGGGTCTACATCAGAAATAAGTGTTTATAACAACACAGCCTACACACTGACACTATTATATAGCGGAACGGACAGCAAAAGTATGTCGATTCCATCGCGTTGCACTTATAGTATAAAACTAAAAAATGGGAATTACCGCATCGCCGCATCGGTTAATTCCAGCAATGTGAGGTCGTATGCAGGAATAGAAAATTTGAGCGGTGGTTTGTATAGTTCAGAATATTACATAACAACTTCAAGATACTAAAAATGAAAACATTAAAGATAATTGCATTATTGGTTGCTTTTATGGGTTTCAACAACACCCATGCGCAAGATATCAGTCTATCAACATTAAATAGGTTTATGGAATTGAGCATGGATGAAACGCAAAGTGCGTTACGTCAATGGGGTTGGCGTGTTACATCCAATGAAACATCAAACAACAAGCGAGTAATATCGTACGAAAGCATGGGACGTATGCTGTTTTATCTTTATAATTATAATGGGAAATGTCTCAGATACATTTATACCGTCCACGTTGACCATGTTGACTACATAAAAAATGAACTAAAGAGAATGCAGTTTGTCGCAAATCATTATGACAACGACAACAGATACGTATCCGAGTATAAGGATTATTATGGAAATGCAATAATGTTGACAGTGTATCCTATTAATTCGGAATACTATCAATTGATGGTAGAGTGTGCTGATTTTGAGAAGCAAATGTCAATAAAAGCGAGTTCAAAACGACCAACATTTGATTTTAAAACACTTTCCGACATAATAGCAAACAAAGAATCAGTACAAAAGATAGGGACAATTCTTCTCAGCGTTCAAGGATGGGAATACATGGGAGAATTGAAAAGCTTTCACACCTATCTATATCAAAATGGGGAATATTCTGAAATCATCTCATTTCTTTCCATAAATGATAAAACAATGCGTATTTTTTACGGAGTACCTCCAAGCGCGGTAGAAAAAATAAAATCTCAAATAAAATCATCATCCAATTTTTTAAAGCAAACAAAGGTAAATAATACACTGTGCAACGAATATTACAGTATTGCGAATGGTGTAAGAGTATATACTGCTATTACGGTGAACAAACAAGTTCCTGATAACTACTACTACATTTCAATGACATTAACACAAATGTAGCCATTATATCTAAATGATTATCGTTTGCATACCATAGCCGCCACAATGATTCACAAGGCGGCGTTATGTATGCAAATATTTTGTAACTTTGCGACCAAAAACACATCAACAATGAAAAAACTCCTCATAACCCTAATTCTCGCCTTGTCGTTTTTGAGCGGCAAGGGACAGACTATGATTGATTCGCTTCTTAGAATACGGTCTAATATAGAAAATGTCCCAGTTTATCTTGATCAAGATGCATATTTAAATAACTTTTGGGACATATATAACCTGTATGTAGAGCAAGGGGATTATGCAGAAGCATGGAACTTAGTTAATAACACCCTTAACGTTTTTATAGAAAGGAATTTTGAAAATAATACATACTACACAAGAGCAGTATTAGTTGCTTTAGTAAAAATAAACAATTTAATGGAGAACTATGATTTAGCCATTCGTTATGGTGAAAAAGCGGATACCATGTTTACATTCGCGAGCGATACATTGAGTATGGCATATAGCGGTTTATTGTCAAGTATGAGTTCTTGCTACAGAATTATAGGAAATACAATTAAAGCAAGAAATTTGAACAGAAAATCCTTCGAAATTTGTAAGTATGTATACGGTAACAATATTTTGGATGATATTTATTTGGTTAACAAAAACCAGTTGCATGGATTCTTAAATAATTACGGATTAGCGTTTATGGAAGATAATGATTATCGTAACGCTGAGAAATGCTTTCAAATAATCATACAAAGTTTACAAAATAATCCATCTCATGAAGTATATCAAATAGCATGTAGTAATTTGGCAATAATATACTCTAATCAGAATTTTCCCAAAAAAGGAGCAGAGTTAATGGAAAGGGTTGTTCCTTATACTCAAAATGATTATTTAAAAATACATTCTTACGAACAAATTATAACAGACTACACAACATTAAAAGACACTAACAAAGTTGAAGAATATTTGATTAGATATAATATTACTAATTTAAACAATTTATTTTATCATTTTACAACTTTTTCAGAAAGAGAACGCTACGGACGTTGGCAACGGTTAGCGTATCAAACATTGTGGTTTAACAATTTGACAGCATCTTGTATTCCTACGATTTCAATTCGAAGAATGGCCTTTGAAATGAACGCGTATTATAAAAATTTCACATTGAATTATTCAAACATTATCACTGATTATGTAAAACAATCGAAAGATTCTAATCTTAAAGAATTGTTTCTTCGTTATAAAAATGACATAAATAATTATGTATTTGGTATAAATACTCGATACTCATATTTTAATGCTTTGTCAAAAGAATTGCAAATGTTGAATAACCTAAAAGACACCATAAAAAATCTATTGGCACAAAAATTTTTATATTTTAATGAAATCATGGATTTTATTAAATATGGCGAATATATCATTCAATTTTGTGATATAGATGATATTGCGCACAAAAATCCAGACCGAAATCAATCTTATTACACTGCGTATGTACTTGGGAAACAATATCCATATCCAATATACTATTATGTATGCCGTAAGCCACAAATGGATACGTATTTACATTCTGACATTAGTAATAAAACAGAATATTATTCAGAATTATATTCACCTAAACATTCAGAAGAATTATATCAAATTCTGTTTGAACCATTAGAATATTTTCTCAAGAATACTAAAACTATTTATTATGCTCCATGCGGTGATTTGTCGTATCTTAATTTCGACCTTCTAACCGACTCTCTTGGCACACCCCTAAATGAAAAATACAATCTGGTTCGAGTTTCTTCTGTTTACGAAATCCCCACGATCAAATCCAGAAACATCACCACCTCTACCACCGCCGCCCTCTTCGGCGACATCGACTATGCAACAGCCGATTACTCTGCCGAGCGTGGCAAAATTTTCGGCAACCTCGACGCGTCTCGTCCCGAAATCGAATCAATCGCCAACACGTTGAAATCCAAAAATATATCCGTAAAAACCTACACCCGCGAAGCTGCCACCGAAAAAGTTTTCAAAAGCATTTCGGGAAACTCGCATGAAATTTTGCATCTTTCCACCCACGGATTTAGCCTCGAAACCGAGCGGGACATTTCAGAGCGTCCTTTCGCCCAATCTGTCAATACCTATTCCCAAAAAGAATCCGCGATGGTTCTCTCCGGCCTTGCACTTTCTGGCGCAAACAATGCTTGGAAAGGCAATTTTGATTTGCCAAACGTTGAGGACGGCATTCTCACCGCCTACGAAATCTCTCAACTTGACCTCTCAAACACAAAACTCGTCGTGCTCTCCGCCTGCGAAACGGCGAGGGGCAAAATTTTCCCAGTCGATGGCGTTTTTGGATTGCAACGTGCTTTCAAACAGGCTGGTGCGGGTTCAATTCTGATGTCGTTGTGGAAAGTTGACGACAATGCAACGGCTAAGTTTATGGAATATTTTTACAAGTTCCTTTTTGAAACCAACGACCGCCACAAAGCATTGAAAATGGCGCAGGATGAAGTCAAAAAACAATATCCCGACCCGTA
>CALFIU010000036.1 GCA_937877455.1 uncultured Bacteroidales bacterium | reverse complement strand
ATTCTCTGTGAGCCTCGGCAAGGTCGGAGAACAGGAGGTCGAGGTTTTCGCCGTACAATCACAATCTGGTTCGTACAAAATTTTGTTTTCCAAAAGAATTTTTTTCATTATTTTATGTGTCCGAAAATTGCAAAATAGGAATAGATTCATTATATTTGTCGTGGGAAAAATTCCAACCAAATGGAACTTAAAGTAGGACACCATGCAGATAAACGACAACTACTCGCCAGGCGCGGTAATCAAACGCCGTATGAAAGACAAGGGTCTTTCGCAAAAAGAACTCGCCGAACTGATGAACACACAGCCATCGCACGTAAGCGAGCTAATCCGTGGCAAAAAGAAGATTACAAGGCAGATAGCCGAAAAACTCGCCTCGCAGTTCGACGGGCTCGGTGCATCTTATTGGCTCAACCTCCAAAATGAATACGAACAGATGGGAAATTCTCTCAGACGTGCCGAAACATCCTCCTCGCAGTTGATTGCCGAGTACGATTCTATCATCAGCGTCGGCGAACTTTGCAGACATTTTGGCATAAAGACCAAAAGCGACAGCAAAAAACTCGAACAGCTCTATGAAAAATGCAATCTGCCCTCCACCGACTCACTCAGGCAACAATCCAAATTCCTGTATTCGGGCATGTTCCGCAAATCCGCCAAAAAAGGACTTGACGCGCGGATGCTCGCCACGTGGATAGTGATTGCCCGAAACGCCGCAGAAAAAATCACAGTTGAAGGCGTTTTTGACCACAACGCGCTCACGGAATTGGAATCGGAACTCAAAACAATCCTCAACGAGAACAAGGACACCATGTCACGCCTGCAAACCACGTTTTCCAAACATGGAATACGGTTTTGCAAAGTGCCGAAGATAGACCGCGCGTCAATAGACGCATATTCGTTCATCGACGGCGACACACCCGCCATAATAGTTACCAACCGTTACGACCACATCGACAGCCTCGCCTTCAACATAATGCACGAATTGTGCCACGTGTCAAGACACCTCACCGACTCCCAGAGGCAAAACATCAGCCTCTACGACTACGACAACAATAGCCCGCAAGAGTTGGAAGCCAACCGCTACGCAACATCCGCACTCATCCCGGACGACATTTGGGACATGGCTTCGCCCGTACCAATGAACCCCTACATCATATAGTCCAAATACACCAGATGGGCGCAGCTCATAAACGTCAATAAGTGGATTGTACTCGGCAGAATATCCTACGAGACCGGCATATACCGTTTCAAAGACGACGGCACAAGGCACATAAATTAGGACGCCAAACGTTGAATTTTTATGTCGTCTAAAAAAACTTAACATTAGAATAGTTGTAAAATAACACATAAAACAAAGTTAATCAAATATTTAAGGTATAATTATTTTTTTTTAAAATTTGGAATTTGGAATTTAATTTATTATATTTGCAGTAAAAATACTTCCATAATAATAAGGAGAAATTTAAAAACTAAATTTAAACCAAAATGGCAAAAAAAACAAAAGAAAAAACCAAGCGACGGAATGGACCAGTTCGAGGAAGACATCGAACTCTTTGCCCGCATGCAAGGCAACTACCAGTCCGAAAACGAAGAAAACTTTTTCCGTAACCTCGAATACAAACAGAAGTACGAGGTAACAGCATGTAACGACCTCCTTGTTTGGGAAAAGGAAAACGACGACCTAATCTACTTTGTTCGCGAAGAATACCACGAATACCTTGTGGGACACGGGTACGACGAAGATGATTGGGAGGAGGAGCATGTGATGAAACTCGCTGACGCCCTTGCTGTGAATCTCAAACCACTCGGTTTCGAGCGCGACATCACCCTCTGGCAATGGCTCAAAGAAACCGACTACAAGTATGTGAAGTACAATCGCAACTATGACAAAGTTTACTACGATGGGGAACGGAAGACATTTTTACCTTGGTGAGCGCAGAGGCAACGATTCTGAGTACGTTGCAATCTCAGAAGCGAAAATTGCAAACGGGATAAGAGGAAAATTGCTCAAAGAACGCAAAGGCAAGGATGACCATACCAAATTGCCAAGATATGCCGGCAAGTCCGACCTCTATTTCCGCAAAAACAAGAACGGAATATGCCAAGCACGCCTATACATCGGACGAAAACAATTCCTTGATTTTGATTGGGGACATGAACACACCAACACAAAAGACAGCCGCAAGTTTCCAAAAGGAACAGTCCATGTGCAACTTTGGACTAACGACGGACACGACAATTTTACCCGTGATTCCGCCAACGCCAGCTATATGAACAACACCGAAATGAAAAAATACGGCGCATTGATTCGCGCATTCTGTCCAAATGTAAAATTCAGATAAAAACAATATAATAAGATGGACACCAAATATGTAGAAACCTAACAGACCATGCGGGCAAAAAAAATTCCGTGCCACTGCAATGGAACGGAATTAATAAAAATTGCGTTGAGTTTCCTGACAGCGTTGTTTTAGTCCCGCGCATGACTCTCCACGAAATTTTTTACGGCGGTTCAAAATTACAAATTTTGAAAAAAATATAAAAATTTTCGGGAGTTTTTTTCAGGATTTTTTTATTAATTTTAATTTTTGTAATTATATGAAAAATTTTATCGACATACAGCCCGTACTATTTCCTAAAAAGGAAATGTACCTTATGGAGCACACGCGCGACGGACGTTCGCGCCGCATTGGCAAAAATTCAGAAAACAAGAGGCACAAACGCAGCCTCGACAACATGCATCTGATGGAATACCTGACCTTCGTCAATGGCGTAGCGCAAGTCGCGCCGTACAATGGCAGGACAGATTTTGAACCGGTGGCGTTCACCGACAGAAACAGGCACGATGGCAAGAACCAAATAGTTCATTTCTTCCATGATGACTACAAGTTTCTGAACAGAGTATGGAGAAACCTTGACGCAACAACGATGACACTCAGCAAGTTCGACTGCCTGTTTGCCCCCGACTTCTCAATGTGGCGCGACCTGCCGTCAGAACAGCCCAACAGAAACAACGTCTATCGCAACCGATTTGTAACCGCTTATTGGCAGCATTGCGGCTACAACGTGATACCCGTTGCAAGTTGGGGCGGCATCGACACTCTCTCTTATTGTTTCGATGGTTTGCCAACGCACAGCGTCGTTGCCGTCAGCTGCACTGGCAACCGAAAGTCAACATCAGACTTCGGCTATTGGTGCTACGCATTGCAGCGTATGGAGGAGAAACTATCTCCTACACAGATAATAATCTACGGTGCGGAAATGGATGTGTCGGGCATCCATACGCCCCTCAAATTCATTCCCGATTACATAACAACTCATTTCAGAAAAAATGGCAAAAAGTAAAAAAACAAAAGTATTCGTTCACCAGCAGTGGGACGAAGACCTCGCTTTATTTGCTCGCATGAATGGCAACTACCAGTCTGCAAACGAAGAAAACTTCTTCCGCAACATCGAGTACAAACAGCAAAACGAGCCGACTGTCTGCAACGAGCTCCTTGTGTCGGAATACGAAAACGACGACATAATCTATCTTGTTCGTGAAGAATACGAGGAGTACGTAATCGGACACGGAACCGACGAACAGCAAGAGGAGGAACACGTTATGAATCTCTCCGAGGCATTGGCTATCAATCTCAAAACAATCGGCTTAGACCGCGACATCACTCTGTGGCAATGGCTTCGCGAAACCGACTACAAATATGTGAAGTACAACCGAAATTGGGATTTGGTGAAAAGATAATGGGAAACGGCAGAGATTTTTACCTCGGAGTTCGCAAGGGCAGCAACTCCGAGTATGTTACAATTTCAGAAGCGAAGATTGTCAACGGAATCAGAGGCAAGTTGCTCAAGGAGCGCAATGGCAAAGAAGACCATACGAAACTGCCAAAATATGCAGGCAAATCCGACTTGTATTTCCGCAAAAACAAAGATGGAATCTGTCAAGCTCGTCTTTATATTGGCAACAAAATGTTTCTTGACTTTGACTGGGGGCATCCTCATTTCAACACAAAAGACAACCGCAAATTTCCAAAAGGAACTGTCCACGTTCAACTTTGGACAGCCGACGGATACGGCAACTTTTCCATGGATTCAGACAACGCACGCTATATGAACAACACCGAAATGAAAAAATACGGCGCATTAATCCGTGCATTCTGTCCAGATGTCAAGTTTCGATAAACCCCGTATAATTGTAAAAAAATCGCATGACCGTTATAAGGCATGCGTTTTTTTTATCCTATCATCTCAAACAGCCTTCCCACCATCTCTGCCTCGCTTGCATCCTTGTCCAAGCCATACAATCTCAAAACAATCTCGTCTAATTCTCTGTGAGCCTCGGCAAGGTCGGAGAACAGGAGGTCGAGGTTTTCGCCGTAAAGCGTGGCAAGCGACGCGCCTTGTGAGAGATATTTTTCACGAATGTCCAATATCTTTTTTGCGGCATTGTCAATTGTCAATTGTCCATTGTCCATTGATGGAGGCCACGGAAAATTGTTATAGACAATATCCTTGCTGTAACGGAAACTGCTCCCCAACCGCCCCGCCACAACACGCATCCACGCATTATGGACTATCGAGGTGAGAATGCCAAATTCGTAGAGCGTGGCGTTGGGGATGATGAGATTCGCATCACCTACAATTATATCCTTGCTCATAAAACCGATTGGAATGTATTTTCGTTTCTCGGACGAATGGCGTGGGATAAGCAAATAATTACCATCAGGAAAATTTTCAACGTGAAAACGTGTCGGTTTTGCTGCGATTTTTCTTGTGCCTTCGCTTTTGCTTGCTAAACGAAATTCCTTAACGGCTTTGATCCGTTCTAAACATTTTGGCATTTTAGCCAATTCCAACGGATTGGCATCTCCAAGCCAAAGACAGAAACGTTTTTTACCGTTAATAAATTCTTCCGAGCCATACCACGGACGGAAATATTTTGCCGAATTAGGTTCTTGTTGAATAAATTCATCTTTTTCTGTTTCAGTGAAAAGATAATTCCCTCCGTCAATGGGTTTGTTGCCGATACCAATTTCCGGAACATTGCAAATCGGTTTGTTGCGGCTTTCAATGAAAACATTTTTTCCGTCAAGAAGATAGGCGTTGATGTTTTTTGCGGTTTCGATTGTGCCGTCGGGGTTGTAGATGTGTTTGACCTCACCCCCGACCCCTCTCCTTAGAGGAGAGGGGAGAGTATGCGGCGAAGAAGTTTCAGAAGAATAATTGTTACAAGGCTTTCCGCTTGCGTCCTCCCCCTCGCCTTCAAGGAGAGGGGGCTGGGG
>CALFIU010000035.1 GCA_937877455.1 uncultured Bacteroidales bacterium | reverse complement strand
CTATTTCACCAAGTGGATGAAAAAATGGGTGGAGTTTCCAAGGTAGATTTTTTTTTACTATATTTCATTTTTTTTGTGTTTTCTTTTAACACATGAGAAGTGAAATATTTGTAAAGAAAAATATTTAAAAATTTGTTTAAATATGGAATATGCGATATTTTTTTATTATAAAATTATTCAATATTATTTTTTTGTTTAAAATTGTTGTGATTATTTTATGGATACAAAAAACGCTAAAAAAAAATTTTAGCGTATCTCATACATTCTGTTAGGTAAATTACTTGTAAAAAAAAAAGAGGTGAGTAGCAGAGTCGAACTGCTCTAAACGGTTTTGCAGACCGGCACCTAACCGCTTGGTTAACTCACCATTTTTTTATGTAAATATCGTTTTTGAATTTCTCATTCTCAATTCAACGGCTGCAAAGGTGAATGTTTTTTTTATAAAAAAAAAATTTTTCTTGCTTTTTTTTCAAAAAAATGCAAAAAAACATTCTTTTCTTTAATTCTTCATCTTGTTATTTATTTCTAAATTATTGTTTTACAAATGTAACAATATATTTACAAATGTAACACTAACTTGTAAGTTGTTGATTTGTTGTTTTATAGAAGTATTTATTTTTTTAGTTTTGCATATGTTATATTTATGTTCCTTCTACTTTTATTTATACGATGTTTACATATTTTACTGACTATTTTAGTCTATTATCTGTTTATTATATTAGATTTTCGTGTAATATAATTGATAATTGAAATGTGTAGTATAAAAAATGTTCCGAAATTGTGGTCGCCATTTTGAATTTTTGTGGGCGTAATACCACTTTTTCGGAACATGAATAGTTTGTTTACAAACTTTAGTTTTCGGTATCAATTTTTCTCATTGCATTTGCGCTTATGGCTACTGTCGTTGTGTTGTGAAGTAATGCTGCTGTTGAAGGTTGCAATACTCCAAACAATCCGCCAGCTATTAGTGCGCTGTTTACACCAACGATAATATTGTTGTTGGTTTTTATTCTTTCAGACAATTTTATGCCTATTTGTTTTAGCGCGGGGAGAGATTTTAAACCATCATCGGGTAGCATAATGTCGGCAGTTTCGCCCGCAATTTGTGATGCTTTTCCCATTGCAATCCCTACGTTGGCTTCTGATAGTGCAGGAGCATCGTTTATACCATCTCCAACCATTGCAACAATGTGTCCTTCAGCACGCATTTTGCGAATGTATTCTACTTTTGTGTCGGGTAGAGCTTGAGATATGTATTGGGTTATTCCTGCTTGTTTAGCCACTGCTGCAGCAGTTTTTTCTCCGTCGCCTGTTATCATAACAATGTTGTTAATACCGAGTTGTTTGAGTTTTTTGATAGCCTCAACGGATTCTTGGCGAATAAAGTCTTTTATGGCTATTAGTCCAGCGAGTTCGTCGCCTTCTGAAAAATAGAGAATACTATCCCCATTTTGAGCTAATTGTTCAATAATTGGGTCGTATTCTGGCAGGTGGGGAATTTTTTCGTCGTCGAATATAAAATGTGCGCTACCAATGCGTAGCTTTTTGCCATTGAGAGTTGATGCTACACCGTGAGCCAATACGTATTCTACTTTTGTATGTTCTTCTTCGTGGATAATGCCGCGTTGTTTAGCTTCGTTTACAACGGCACGTGCGAGCGAATGAGGAAAATGTTCTTCGAGGCATGCTGCCATTTTTAGCACATCATTTTCGTTGCGCCCGCCTAATGGTATTATTTGAGATACTTTTGGGGCAGATTCAGTGAGTGTTCCTGTTTTGTCAAAGACAAAAGTGTCGGCTTTTGCCAAAAGTTCAATATATTTTCCACCTTTAACTATTATACCGAGTTTGGCACAGTCGCGCATAGCCGAAAGTACGCAAATTGGTGCTGATAGTTTCATAGCGCAAGAATAATCAACTAAAAGTGTTGACATCGCTTTTTGGAAGTTGCGCGTAAGAAGATATGTGGCAGCCGCAAGCATAAAGTTGTATTTAACAAGTTTGTCGGCTATTCTTTCAGCTGTAATTTGCGATGCTGCTTTTAGGTTTTGCGATTTGTCTATCATTGCGACAATTTTGTTTACCCTTGTTTCTCCGCCAGCATTTTTTACAGAAAAAGTTATTTCGCCTTCTTCAACAATTGTTGATGCAAACACACCGCTACCTTTCTGTTTTTGCACTGGTAGAGATTCGCCAGTCATTGACGCTTGATTTACCATTGCAAGTCCGTTAATGACAGTTCCATCGGCAGGGATTACGCTACCTACACGGCATATTACTTTGTCGCCTTGTTTTAATAATCTTGACGACACTTGCACTTCTTCTCCGTTATCTTTGAGTAGGCTTACCGTTTCTTCGGCGTTGAGCATACTAAGTGCTAAGTTGTCGTATGATTTGCGTTTGGTGTAATCTTCGAGTACTTCTCCTATGTTTAGCAACAACGATACGGAGCCTGCTGTGTTTGTGCTACCAAGAAAAAAAGAAAGTCCGAGAGCGGTTGCATCAAGAGTGTCGGCGCAGAAAAAACGTCCTTTCGTTACAGATTTTATGCCTTGCCATAATCTTGGTGCTATACCAATAAATTGTAGCACTTTTCTAATGGGGAAGGGGAGGAGTTTTTTTATATAATGTTCTGCAACCATAGTCGTTATAATGCCAAGCAGGCTTTCGCGTGCTTCTGGCATAGCTACGCTTTGTAATAACTCTTGATTTTCGAGATATTTGTAGTCTATTGCACGAAAATATGATAGGGCTATTTCTTGTGTAATGTCTTGGTAATAAATAAGAATGCTTCCCGAAATGGTATTTGTCTCCACCGAAACAATTCCGTTTTGCATTTCGGAAAGCACTTTTACAAGGGCTGCCTGTCGGTCGTCTAACAAAAAGCGATTGTATCGTATTCTTACACGACCGGGCAGCGAGTGGACTATTTTAAATCTCATTGTCCGCTTGTTCTTTTTTTTGTTTTTTTGCTTCTGCTACGATGTCGAGAGCATCTTCTTTTACTGTTTCTACGTATGCTGCGGCTTCGTCTTTGAGTTGCATACCAGCACTAATTATTTTTGTGCATGCTTTTTTGAATGTTTTTGACCTTACTAAGGCCACTGTTGCTATTCCTGCGGCTGCTCCAATGAGTGCCCAACCTGTTTTTGATATTCCGTTTTTAAACATTTTTGTTGTGTTTTTGTTGTTTTTATTTATTAAAATTTAATTATGGTCTTATTATTATGTTTATTGTTACACCAAGGTTTGGTTGTGATTGTATTTTTAAACTTCCGTTTAGGTTTTGTACCCTGCCTTTTATTGCTGTTAAACCGCCGTGAGGGCGTTTTTTTAGTGTTTGTGTGTCAAAACCAATGCCATTGTCCGAATAGTCTATGCTAATAAATTCATCGTTGCTTTTTAGGCATATTATAACTTTGTCGGCTTGCGAATGTGATGCAGCATTGGCGAGTAGTTCTGATATTATTCTAAAAATTGCAGTGTTTGTTTTTTTATCTTTGGTTTCGATAAATTCTTCTGTTTCAAATATTATTCTTGGTTTTCCATTGGGTGCAATGTGTTTGCATAGGTTTTTTACCGATGCTAATAGACCAAAGTTTTCAAGAAGATTTGGCGTAAGGTTTTCTGCAATGTCTTGCGTTTGTTTTGCCGCTTGCGATACAAGTTGCTTTATTTCTTTAATTACAGTAGGGATTTCTGACTGTGATATTTTGCCATCTTCTATTATGTTGATGTATGTATTTATTGACGAAAGTATTGCACCGAGTCCATGTTGTACTTCGCTTGCATATTTTCGTCTTTCGCGTTCTTCTGTTTCGACAATGGTGTTAAGTATTTGTTTTTCCATGTCTTTGCGTTCCGAAATATCGCGAACTACGGCTATCATAGAATATTTATCATTTGTACTAAACCTTCCTGCGTGTATTTCTACGGGTATTGTAGTATTGTTTTTGCTTTTGATATATGTTTCAAAATATTGAGGTTCTGTAAGAGAATTCATAAGTCTTTGTAGAGCCGATTTAGCAAACATTGGTTCTATAAAATCCACTGGACCACCTTTTAATATATCATCTTTTGTTATTCCGATCATGTTTATAGCCGTTTCATTAACTTCACTTAGGTGCAAAATGCCTATATCATCGGTGTAATATACAAATACAGCATCGTTGTTTTGATTAAAAAGTGTGCGATATTTGTCTTCGTTTTCGCGTAATCGTCTTTCTGCTATTCTTTTTGCTCTTTCGTGGCGTTCGGCAGTTAGTCGTCCTGCGAGTATTGGCGAGATATATCCAGCTAAACTTGTTACCTTGTCGAGGTATTCTTGTTTGTATTTTTGTTGCACGCCACCCGAAATGGCTATAAGACCGATTGTTGTGTTGTAATTAACTATTGGCACTGCCACAGTAAAACTTGTTGGTGCAGATGTATAAAATGGTGGTTCGTATGCTGAATATGTTGCAACGGGGCTTTGTGTAAGTATTGCTTGTCCACAGAAGTCTATATTTTGTGGATTATAAACATGTGTTGCGTCTGGTTCTATAACATCGGATATTAGTGCTGGACATTGAAGATTTCCATTTTCGTCTATATATCCAATTGCACCATAGCGACAATCTGTGTATTTTAGTATTTCTTGTAGTATTCTTGTGTAAAGTTCATCGTTTTCTGATGTTAAAAAAATAGATGCAATGGAGTTCCTCACAGACAATTCTGTCTGCGATATTTGTAGGCTTTGTTGTGTGAGTGAGTGTTGATATAATTCTTTTTTTAGGTTTTCTGTTGTTTTTTGCAACTGAATATGGGTTTGTACCCGAGCCATTAGTTCAGAGATGAGAAATGGTTTTTTTATATAATCAACGCCTCCCAACTCAAAACCTTGAAGCAGAGATGTTTCGTCAACCTTAGCTGTTAAAAATATAATTGGTATTTCTTTGAACTCTGGTTGTTGTTTTATTGTTTTGCATACTTGGAAACCATCTGTTTTGGGCATCATGATGTCGAGCAAGATGAGATCTATCTTGTTGTTTTTTAATACACTGATTACGTTGTCGCCATCATTTTCTATTATAACGCCGTATTCAAAGCCAGATAATATGTCTTTGAGCAGCAAGAGGTTGCTCATGCTGTCATCAACCACCAAGATGTTTGAATTTTTCATATTTGAAGCGTTTTATTTTATATTTTATTTAGGTTGCAAGTTTGTATTTTTTTTGCAAAATAAAAAGGGCAAAACTCAAAAAAAATGTTTTGCCCTTTTTATTTTGTTGCCCGACCAAGGTTCGAACTTGGACTTTACTGATCCAGAGTCAGTCGTGTTGCCAATTACACCATCGGGCAATAATTTCGGGTACAAATTTACGGTACATTTTTTAATTTCCAAAAAAAAAGGAATTTTTTTTTCTAATAGGGTTAAAAATTTGAGTTATGCTTGATTAATATTTTGATTTTATGTTTATTGTTGTTTTTTTTTATTAAAAAACTTAATTTTGTCAATTAACATAAAAAATGGCTAAAATGACACAGATGAATCAACCGTTAAAAGAGTTATTGACTATAAAATTTGGAAGTTTACGTCCAATAAAGTATGTTGGACAACTTGATAGCGAAACCGTTGAATTTGAATTTCGTATGTTTGGAAAAATTTCGGTTTTTGATTACGACAAAAATTATTACGCTGATTTAGATGCTGTGAGAGCAGTTGTTGAACCTAATATTATTAACGAAATTGTATCGAAATTTGTTGATAGTGGAAAACTTCCTATATATGATATTGTTTTAAATTCAAGAATTTTTTTGGCAATGAGAATTGATAGAGTGTTTATGGATAAAGGTATATCAACTAAAACATCAATATTGGATATAACACCTACCGAGGAATATTGCGACAAGTTTTTGCAACTACAAAATAGTTGTCAAAAAAATTATAAGATAATTTTGGATAATGTGCCTCCAAATAACGAGGGACAACCTGTTCTGCATAAAATAGATAAACTTCCGAAAGAAAAACATGGAGCATTGGTTGGTTGTACAGATTATCGATTTTCTATGGGAATGCAGTTTAATAGTGATACGTTGCATCATGTAAAAATTACAAAAACATCAGATTCAGAGGTAAGTATTATTTTGGAGGAAAAAGAATGTTTTAAGTCTAAATATACAAAAACATTTGTTACAACATTGAATTGGTTTTATCAAATTGCCGATTTTGTTGAACGAGAAAACCTCGCAGCATTATCGATGTTGGAGATAGAGAATAATCCTAATTTTATGATGACCGATTGTTCTTCGTCGTCGTATATTACATTGTATTTTGATGATACCGATTGTGGTGGTAGCAAATATGTTGAATGTAGGATTAATGCTTTGGCGGTTTATCAAAATGGTTGTGGCACTATTATAGAGCAATTTCGCAATTTGATTGATGAATGTGTTAAAAATGCTCAACTTGTTATCAATGATAATCTTATTGATAAGAAAAACAATGTAGGCAATTTGCCATGTTGTCCGCATTGTGGATATGTTGGTAAGATGGGTAAATTTTGTCCCGAATGTGGCTCAATAATAGAATTTTAGCCTTATTTTGAGATATAATTCAAAAATAAATGTACTTTTTACCTTTTTTTATTATCGATTATTTATTATCTTTACCACCGATTAATCCAAGAAAAAAATATGAAAAGAAAATTATTAATACTTCCTGCATTATTGTTGGCGGCATCCATAACAAGTAATGCCCAAAGCACCGAACAACTATTGCTTGGCGGTTGGAAATTTACTAAAGGTAGTGCCAATGGCGCACAAAACGTTAGTTTCGATGATTCAAAATGGCAATCAGTAACTATTCCGCACGATTGGGCAATTTCTGGTCCATTTGATAAAGAAATTGATAAGCAAGTGGTTGCTATTGTACAAAACGGAGAACAAGAAGCAACAGAAAAAACAGGTCGTTCGGGATCTCTACCATGGATTGGTGAAGGTTGGTATAGAAATACGATAGAAATTCCAAGCAATTATAGCCATGCAGAACTTGTTTTTGACGGCGCAATGGCAGAGCCTCGCGTTTATATCGATGGAAAAGAAGTAGGTTATTGGGCTTATGGCTACAACACTTTTAAAATAGACATAACCAATTATTTACCAAAGGCTGATAATGGTAATCTTAAACAAGGTAAACACACCGTAGCTGTTCACCTTCAAAACGTAGAAGAGTCGAGCCGTTGGTATCCTGGGGCTGGTTTATATCGTCCTGTAAGATTGTTACTTTCGCAGGATGTAGCTATTGAAACATGGGGGATTTTTGCAAGAACAACAGCCCTGTCAGACGACCATTCAATAGCAAGAATTGCTGTTTCTACCCAAATTCGAGCCGATAATGCCAACGGTTGTAAAGTTGTACATTCGCTTGTTGGCAATGGACAAGAGGTGGCAAAAACCCAAGCATGGCTTAGTGATAGCAAATCAACCGAACAAGTATTAACGGTAAAAAATCCCCAACTTTGGTCGCCCGAAAGTCCAACGCTCTACAATCTTGTTACTACATTATATTGCAACGATAAAGAAATAGATCGTCGCGAAACCACAATTGGCATACGTACAATAAGTTACGATAGCGAAGGTTTTAAACTAAACGGTGAAAAAATTAAATTTCGCGGAGTATGTCTTCATCACGACCTTGGTCCACTTGGAGCAGCTTTTAACAAGGCAGCATTTCGTCGTCAAGTAACGTTGCTAAAAGAAATTGGTTGTAATGCTATTCGCACAAGTCATAATATGCCTGCGCCTTGGCAAATGGACATTTGCGACGAGATGGGAATGTTGGTGATGGCCGAGTCGTGCGACATGTGGGTATATCCAAAGTGTAAAAATGGCTATGCAAAGTTTTTTGAACAAGTTGATACACAATCGCCTAATGCGGATGGTCGTCCGTGGTGGCAACGCGATTTTGAAAATCTTGTAATTGTTCATCGTAACCATCCGTCAATTGTGATGTGGAGCATTGGTAACGAAATTCCCGATCAAAGTAGTGCCGTTGGACTTAAATATACTCGCGAAATTCAAAATCTAATCCATTCGCTTGACAATACAAGGCTTTGTACACAGGGACTTGACCGTGGTGATGCAGCTATTTGGGCTGGAGTGTTCCAAGCAACAGATGTTCCTGGGTTTAATTATAGGCTTCACCTTTATCAAAAAGGGCACGACAATTCGCCATCTGGCATGGTGCTTGGCACGGAAACATGTTCAACGGTTTCGAGCCGTGGTGTTTATAAATTTCCTGTGGAAGAAAATCACGGTGATGCTTATGAAGATGGACAGATTTCGAGTTACGACCTTGAAAGTTGTATTTGGAGTAATCTTCCTGACGACGATTGGATTTGGCAAGACAAAGCACCATGGGTTACTGGCGAATTTGTTTGGACAGGCTTTGACTATCTTGGCGAACCTACCCCGTATGATGATTATTGGCCATCAAGGAGCAGTTATTTTGGAATTTACGACCTTGCTGGGTTGCCAAAAGATCGTGCTTTTTTGTATCGTACCCATTGGGCTCCCGAAAAACAAACGTTGCATATACTTCCTCATTGGACATGGAAAGGTCGCGAAGGACAGACAACACCGATATTTGTATATACATCGTACCCAGAGGCAGAACTTTTTGTTAACGGAAAATCGCAAGGAAGGCTCAAACATACCGATGTTTCTTTGGAAGATTACCTTGAAAATCGTATTGACGTGAAAATGCCGTGGGGTGATATGTCGAAATTCTCCGATCCTAACGCTCCTTTTGGAAAAAATCGTCTTGACCGTTATCGTATGCGTTGGATGAATGTAAAATATGAGCAAGGAGAAATAAAAGTTGTGGCTTACGATAACAAAGGTAATCGTGCCGCTGAACAGATTGTAAAAACTGCTGGTCAGCCACATCATTTGGTATTGGAAGCCGACCGAACCACACTTGTTGCCACGCCTATGAAAGACGGCAAACCACAAGACACTCCTGATTTGAGTTTTATAACTGTGAAAGTGGTTGATAAGGATGGCAATATTTGTCCTGATGCTAGCAATCAAATTTCTGTAAGTGTTTCTGGTTTAGGAAAATTCAATTCAATGTGCAATGGTGATGCTACTTCAACCGAAGTTTTTACAAATCCTACAATGAAAGCTTTTCACGGTCAATTGGTTGTAGTGGTGGAAGCAACGCAAGAGATTGGTAATGCCACTGTAACAATAAAAGGTGCAGGACTTAAACCTGCAACGTTGAAATTAGTTGTTAAATAATTACAAAAAAAATTGTTTTCTTTCATTTGTGGCGATTCTGTATTATTACAATGCAGGGTCGCCTTTTTTACTAATACAGTTAATTTTGTTGCAAATTATTTGTAGTACATTTTTTATCTAAACTTAAACTGTAAAATTAAATAAATTAGCATAAATTATTGAAAATCAAGTTTCAAAACTTGAGATTTCTTATTTTTTGTAAAAATAAAAAAAAATGAGTAAAACATTAATTTTTTTTGTTTTTCAATGCAGATTATTTGTAATTTTGCAAAAAAATAATAAAATGGATATATTGTAAAATAAGCCACATACGCCACAAAAATTGTTCAACAAGTTTAGATTTGTAAAAAAATATACCTAAAAAAAAATCACAATGAAAACAAAACACACATTAGCAATTGTTATGACGGCTATTGCACTTTCTGCATGCACGGGTAGCACTACAACCAACAACACCGAAACTACACAGCAACCACAACAAACCACTATTCAAACAACAATAGCCGAGCAAAATGCGCCTTCTTTTTTGACGCAAGACCTTAGGATGCACAATCTATTTGGCAAAGTTAAAAATTTCACAACAATGGTATCTGATGCTGATGCACAGCGTAATCCCATTGGTACACCCTACGAGGATTTCTTGAAACTCGAATACGATGTCGATGGACATTTTGTTAGCAAAGTTTCAGAAGTGGCTAACAAAAATCAAATAGTGGAACGAGATGGCGACAAAATCATTCGTACTGAAACTCCAATTGAAGAATTTGATGGTTTTCCTTGTAAAATACACTACACATACAACTCTAACGGGTTTGTTACAAAAATGCATTGCGAAGGAGCTGAAGCTATATCGGACTGGACTTACGAATATAATACTGATGGCGAACTTATAAAAGCCAAGGTTTCAGAAGCAGGCGAAGGAATGATTGCAGAAACAGAAATAACATATACAATTCTTGAACGTGATGCTCAGAAAAACTGGACAAAACGTTTTATAGAATACAATACAAAGCAAGGTATGGACGATGGTTCGGGAAATCTTGAACAAGATGAACCTCGCTATGAACTTGATACTCGCAGCATCAATTATTGGTAAAAAAGTTTATAGTGGATTTTCTTGCTTATGGTTTACATAAGCGTATAAATTTGGATATATTTATTTATGTTTTCAGATAAAAACATAACCGCATTGATGATTGAATATCACATTGAGAGAAAAGTTTGCCTATTTAAAGCGTAAAATATATTAAAATAAACATACTTTTTTTTGTTTTTTTAAGAAAAACAAAAAAAATAATTTGTTAACAAAAAAATGTGCTTATATTTGCATTTGAAACGAACATTTATATTTAAGCATGATGAAAAATTACTCAGCAAAAAAAATGGCTGTGATAATTTCGGCAGCGTTTTCTTTATGTGGAATAATTTCGCACTTTGTTGAGCATTATTTGCCACAAGGTTGGCCAAAAATTATTTTCATAGCACTATTTTCAGTGGTTATGTTTGTTGTATCTGTGATTTTACTCAATTATGTTTTTGGTATTTATATAATAAAAAGACTTCAGCCGATATACAGCACCACCGATGGTGTAGAAGAAGACAAAGAGGAATTAAAACTTTCATTAGGCGTTAATGACGACAATTTTAACAAAGCGGTTACTCAAGTAAACAACGAAATGGCGCGGCTATTGAAAGAAAAATCAAAAGAAATATCGCAACTAAAAGCTAATGAAAAATATCGCAAAGATTATCTTGGCGATGTGGCTCATGAATTGCGAACACCGTTGTTTATAATTTCTGGTTATATAGAATCGCTAACCGACGGAGCTTGGGAAGATAAAGATATTTGTCTAAAATATCTCGACCGTACATCCAATACCATCGAACGAATGATTTCGATAGTTAACGACCTTGGTACAATAGCCAAGTTTGATAGCAATGCGATACTAATCAACATGGAGGCAATGGATTTGATACCACTTGTACAAGAAGTACTTACTATAAACACCGTTCGCGCACGAGAAAAACACATTGACCTTGTTTTTAATAAGCCAAATGTGGAGCAAGCAATGGTTTTGGCTGATAAGGTAAAAATATACGAGGTGTTAACCAACTTGTTGGTAAATTCCATAAACTACGGCAATGAGAATGGTCGTACCACTGTAAGTTTGTTTGATATAGAAAATAAATGGCTTGTAGAGGTGGAAGACAACGGTATAGGAATATCAGAAGAAAACATATCGAGGGTTTTTGAACGTTTTTTCAGAGCAGATAAAGCCCGTAGTTCCAATTCGGGGGGAACCGGCTTGGGGCTGGCGATAGTAAAGCATATAATAGAAGGCCACGGCGAAGTTATTACCGTAACAAGCAGGCTCGGAGAAGGAACAAAATTTTCGTTTACACTTAAAAAGGTTGACAAATATGGAAAACAACTACAAGATTCTACTCGTTGATGACGAACCCGATATCCTTGAGTTTTTGTCGTACAACTTAAAAAAGGTGGGTTACATCGTTTTCACTGCCAACAATGGAAAAGATGCCATAAAACTTGCCAAACAGCAGAATCCACATCTTATTATACTTGATGTAATGATGCCTGAAATGGATGGCATAGAAACTTGTGAAGAACTAAGAAAGATACCTCAACTTAGTTCTACTATTATTACTTTTTTAACTGCCAGAAACGAAGACTATAGTCAAATAGCTGGTTTTGAAGCAGGTGGTGATGACTATATTGCCAAACCAATAAAACCCAAGGTGTTGGTATCAAGGGTTGGTGCGTTGTTAAAAAGGTATGGCAAAGCTGATGTAGATATTGATACTGGTAGCGACAATATTATAAGGCTTGGCGATTTGGTTATTGACAAAGAAAAATATACTGTAAAAAATGGATCAGAGGAACTTTCTTTGCCAAGGAAAGAATTTTCGTTATTGTTGTTGCTAATTTCAAAACCGCAAAAAGTATTTACCAGAGACGAGATTTATTCTGCCATTTGGGGCGACAACATTGTAGTTGGCGATAGAACGATAGATGTACACATAAGAAAACTACGCGAAAAAATTGGCGAAGATTATATAAAAACCGTCAAGGGTGTGGGTTATAAATTTATTGATGGTAACAATTAGAATTGGCAATTGATTAATTTGTTGATATTATAAAGCAAACTTTTAATTGTTTGTTGTCGATTGTCAAAAATTTAACTTATTATGGAAAACTCTAAAAACGAAACTGAAAAAAGTACAGAAAGCACAGAAAAATCATTAAACTTTATAGAACAAATTATTGAAGGCGACCTTAATGCCAATGCAGAAATAAAGGTTCATACACGGTTTCCGCCAGAACCAAATGGTTATCTTCATATTGGACATGCCAAAAGTATTATTCTTAACTATGGAATGGCAAAGAAATACAATGGTCTTCTAAATGTAAGATTTGACGACACCAACCCAATAGTTGAGGATACTGAATATGTTGATGCTATACGTGAGGATATAAAATGGCTTGGTGCAGAGTGGGGCGATAGGGAATATTATGCTTCCGACTATTTCGACCAATTATACCAGTGGGCTGTAAAATTAATAAAAGATGGAAAGGCATACGTTTGTGAACTTACGCCAGAACAAATGAAACAATATCGCGGTACGCCACAAGAGCCGATGATTTCGCCATATCGCGACCGTCCAATTGAGGAAAATCTACAATTATTCGAAAGAATGAAAAATGGAGAATTTCCCGACAACTCATATACTTTGCGAGCAAAAATAGATCTTGCATCGCCCAATATGCACATGCGCGACCCAATTATGTATCGCATTATACATGCACATCATCATCGCACAGGCGATAAATGGTGTATTTATCCAATGTATGATTTTGCTCATGGACAAAGCGACTATATTGAGGGTATAACCCATAGTATTTGTACATTAGAATTTGAAGTTCATCGTCCGCTTTACGATTGGTTTCTCGACCAAATAGCACCAGAAGGCGCGCCGCGTCCACATCAGCACGAGTTTGCAAGATTAAACCTCAACTATACTATAATGAGTAAGCGTAAGTTGCGTAGACTTGTGTTTGAAAACTATGTTTCTAGTTGGGACGATCCTCGTATGCCTACGGTTTGCGCACTTAGAAGGCGTGGCTATACACCCGAGAGCCTTTGGAAATTTGCAGAAAAGGTTGGGGTTGCTAAACGCGACAATATAATTGATGTGTCGTTGCTTGAATTCTGTATTCGAGAAGATCTTAACAAAAAAGCGAATAGAGTTATGGCGGTGCTTAATCCTATAAAAGTAACGATTACTAATTATCCTGAAGAACAACAAGAATTGCTTGACGCGGTTAATAATCCAGAAGATGCTACCGCTGGAACAAGGCAAGTTCCTTTCTCAAAACATATACTCATAGAGCGCGACGATTTTATGGAAATTCCACCTAAAAAGTATTTTAGACTTGCTCCTGGTCAAGAAGTTAGATTGCGTTGGGCTTATTTTATTACATGCAATGAGGTGATAAAAGATGCTAATGGTAATATTATTGAGCTTAAGTGTACGTATGATCCACAGACAAAAGGTGGCAATGCTCCTGATGGTAGAAAAGTAAAAGGCACTATACATTGGGTTAACGAACCAACTGCAGTTGAAGCAGAAATTAGACTTTACGATAGGTTGTTTCTGAAAGAAGATCCTGACGATTGTCCCGAAGGTCAAGATTTTATTTCTAACCTCAATCCCGACAGTTTGAAAATTGTGAATGCTTACTTAGAGCCTGAACTTGCAAAAGCAAAACCTCTCGACAAATTTCAGTTTGAAAGGATTGGTTATTTCTGTTGCGACAAAGACTCTACACCTCAAAAACTTGTTTTCAATCGCACTGTAACGCTAAAAGATACTTGGGCTAAGATAAACAAGTAACAGAAAATTGGTTATACACATTTTATAAAAAAACTCTGCTATGTTGTTTTCAAGCATAGCAGAGTTTTTTTTGTTTTAAGAAGGGCAGAATTCAAAAAAAAAATTTACTTAACATATTTCCTTGCATTGTAATACGCATTGCGCGATACAAATCCGCATTGCTCAACAGCCGCATCGAGTGAGATGTTTGGATTTTCTTTTCTAAAATTTTCAAGATATTGGAATCTTAAGCAGTTGACATACTTGTAGAAACCGCCAAAGTCGTCCTTAATTACTTTTGAAATGTAGGTTCGAGATATGTTGGTGCCAACAGCTATGTCTGCAATGGTTAGCTTTGGATTTAGGAAAGCTTTGTTGCCTTCGACGTAATTGCGGATTTTTTCGGCTATGTAATCGTTGTTTTTGCAACAAACCGACTTTGTCAACTGCTCTACCACGGCAGTTTCGTTCTGTAAATTGCGTTGAGTGGGTAATATTATAATCATCAGCAACACGGTTTCAAGTCCCAAAACGATATAAGCTACACTGCGCAGACAATCAAAAAAATACCCTAACCATGCAATTAAAACTGCTGGAACTATCATTAACACAACTCGTCGTGCGAAGAGTCTTGGAAAATTTTTTTTATCGCAATCGCTGCATGTATTTAGGCTATTTCTTATTTTTCTATCCAATACCACAAGCAGCAATGTCCAAGCAACTGCCATCGACAGTGCAGCAATTTTAACTACTTTGAGAGCTTGTTGGTCAAGTAATTGCGGAAAAAACAATCCTGATATAAACAACATCATCAATATCAACGGCACGGTCATAAACAATGCAATGTCGATTTTTTTGTTAAAAGTCCAATTTAATACCTTTCCAAAATATGTACTAATCAACATGGCGATGTCGTATGGTAAAAATAACGGCAAAAACACGTCTCTTAGCATTTGTGATGATGGATTTTCAGGCTTGAATATGTATGCTGTCAAAAATAATCCTTGCAAATACAAGAGGGTAGCAATTTTTCGAGCAGGGTACATATATTCCATCTGTTCCTCCGATATGTTGGACGATGGTTTGAAAAAGTATCTCGTTGCCGAGAATATCAAGCACGAAATAGCCAAAAATGCAACTGGTATTATATCGTTATCAAACATGAATGCTGTTTTTTAATTTTAATGACAAACATAAAAATAATATTTGTGAAATATACAATTTAAATTCTGCATTTTTTAACAAATATGCAATATTGCAATAGAAACTGCTTTGCTACCCGTTTATAAGAGAAAATTATGTTGCATTTGAGTACATTTTGAACATAAATACAACTTTTTTGAACTCAAATGGAACTAATTTGAACTCAAATGGACGTTTTTTGAACTTGATTATCGTTAAATTGCGAATGTAATTGAACATTAAAAACACACAATTAAAAAGTATTTATCATGGGTTTATTCGACACATTTAAAGCAGTTGGCGACATAATCAAGGGCGGCATTGAATCATACAAAGCCGATAGCAAACTTGACGACATTCTTGCAGAGGTATGGACATCATACGAAGACAAACTTACTTCTGCCGACAAGGAAGCATACCTTAATTATAAGATGCTTCAAGAAAAAATCGAAGCTCAAAAATCTAAGGATGTCTCTAACGTAACAAATGAGATGAATGAAGAATGTGATGCTGCAAAACTTGCATACGCCCTTCAACTTGCCAAAAACGACTCTTTGCCACAGGAATTAAAAAAATCTTTAGAAACGGCTGTGGAAACTGTAAAGAAAGTTGACGCTCAAACAATCGAGCGTATTAAACAACGCATGCTATCAGCGTGTAAAACCGAAGAAGAACGTCAGTCGATGTTAAAATCATTTGAAAATAAAAAGTAAAAAACATTTTACCTAATATTATATAAAATGGCAAAAAAACAGAAAGCGGAAATCATCACCCGTGCCGACGGTTCGCAGGTGAAGATTGGTGGCTACCTTGCAGGTGATAAAATGGTATGCAAAGCCGCACCACAGTTCAAATCGTCAATGAAGGCAAGCAAATTGCCACAAAAAGTGGATCTTCGCCCTTACATGACAGCGGTAGAGAATCAAGGTTCTATAGGTTCGTGTACAGCCAACGCTGCTGCAGGTGCTTATGAATACTTGATTAACCGCAAACAAGGTATCAACAACTACGATGTAAGCCGTTTGTTTTTATATTACAATTCGCGAGTATTGGCAGGCGAGGAGGATAATGATGCGGGAGCAATCAACTACAACGTTATCACCTCACTTCAGAAAACTGGAATTTGCGATGAGCAAATGTGGCCATACGATACTCGTAAGTTTAAACAAAAACCACCGAAGGAATGTTATCAGGTTGCTAAGGAAAACCGCATTGATAAATTTGAATATGTGGAAACCGATCTCGAAGCATGGAAAAGTGCGTTAGCAGAGGGTTATCCTATATTTTTTGGTGCGTTGGTGTTCAGTTCAATAAGCAATCCAAGACACGGTGTAGTCCCAATGCCAAGACGAGGCGATCAAGAACTTGGCGGACATGCGATGTTGTGTGTAGGTTATTCAGAACCTGACCGTGTATTCATCGTGCGTAACTCGTGGGGTGAACAATATGGCGATAGAGGCTATTGCTACATTCCATACGATTACCTTATGGATGAAAATCTTAACAGCAACGATTCGTGGGTAATTTACGATGTCAATCCAATATCACAAGTAGAGGAAACTTGGTCGGAAGATGACGAATCTTTGTTTGTTGATATGTTCACCGAGTTTGATGATATGGATGACGAAACATGGAGTGCACTTTGTAATGAACTTGGAGATTATGACATCACCTACCGTCTTGGTGCGCTCTACGGAATGGCAACAGTTGGAGATGATGAAGTTTCGGATGAGGAATATCAAGCGGCAACAGACAAACTTGCCAACATTCTTGAAATGTTTGGTCTCAATTATGATGCAGAGGAAGTTATGGAGCATTGTGCCGAACTAACCACTGTTGAAGGTTTTGTACAAGAAACCGTGGATATTCTTGGGCGGTATCTTTCTCCAGGTGCATTGGCGACCATTGCCAAAGACATGTACGAAATAGCATCTGTTGACGGGCTTGAACCCGAAGAAGAACAATTCATCGACGAACTTGTTGGGGATTGGTTCAACGAAGAACTTGCCGAAGAATATGACAATACCTACGAGGAGCGTAAAGAAGTTTCAGAAAAGAAATCAAGCAACAAGCCGTCGGTTTCGTCAGGAAAGAAATCCTCTGGAAAAGGCGGAAAAAAATCCTCTGGAAAATCAGGATCTAAAACCACAGGCAGTGGAAAGTTGAGCAAAGGAGGAAAGAAAGTCAAAAAGGGCAAAAAAGTACGTGACGAAGACGGTAACATAATCTACATCGACGACGATGACGATTTATACGATGACGACGACGAATTGGACGACGACGATTTAGACCTCGATGACGATGACCTCGATGATGAAGACTTCGATGACGACGACTTCGATGAAGATGACGAAGAAGATGATGACGACTTCGACGAAGACGAAGATGATGACGACTTCGATGAAGATGACGATGATGAAGAAGACGAAGATGATGATGACTTCGACGAAGACGAGGATGATGAAGAAGACGAAGATGATGACGACTTCGACGAAGAAGAGGACGAAGAAGACTTCGACGATGAAGAAGAAGAAGAAGAGGATGAAGAAGATGACGAGGAAGAGGATGACTTCGATGACGAAGAGGAAGATTACGATGGCGACGACGATGAAGGTGATTACGATGAAGGCGGCGACGATGATGAGGATTATTAGTTAGCCCAATTATCTGTAAATCGTTAATAAAAAATGAGGTGTAGTGTAAAAACTGCACCTTATTTTTTTATAAAAAAATAACTATTTTGATTATTCTAAAACTAATAAAGGTGTACAACAAAAAATGGCGGTTAAGTTTCTGGTTGGGAAACCTAACCGCCGAAATGGTTAAATTAGTATAGCAAATTTTTCTACAAGCCTTTTAAACTAATAAGTACAATATAGCCCAACGCAAGAGCAAATACTCCTACAATAATACCAACAACGGCCATATCTTTTTGTTTTATAAATCCTTTGGCGTATGCCAATGCGTTAGGAGGTGTGCTTATAGGCAATGCCATTGCAAATGATGCCGAAAGAGCTAAACCGATTAACAAGGTGGAAACGCCACCAAATCCAGTTAGTTGTTCTTCCATACCTTTGCCAACAACGGCTAAAATTGGAATTAGCAATGCAGCAGTGGCCGAGTTGCTCATAAATGTACTCATAACGCAACACAAAATTCCTGAGCCGATAATTACTAATAGTGGACTCCATGAACCAAATGGTATTGAGTTTACCATATGTTTTGCAAGTCCCGTATCTTCGAGTCCTACTCCGAGAGAAAATCCTCCAGCTACAAGCCAAAGTACGTCCCAATCTATTTTTTTGAAATCATCTTTTGAAAAAATACCTGTTATACCAAACACTGCAAATGGAATTAGAGCTACAACATTAGAGTTTATGCCTGTCCAACGGTCTGTAACCCATAGTAATATTGTTAAGGCGAATGTTATTGAAACTACCTTTGATTTCCAACTATTTTCCATTTCACCATCAACATGAATTTGTATTGTTTTTTGTGAAAATGGAAACATTTTTAATAGCAAAACCCATGCGAACAATAGGATTATTATAGCTACTGGTATCATTACGAGCATCCAATTGCCAAAACTTATACCAAGATTTAGTCCTTCTGGATTGTTAAGATAACCTATTGCAACAGCATTAGGAGGTGTTCCTATTGGTGTTCCTATACCACCAACATTGGCAGCAATTGGTATTGATAGAGCCATAGCAATACGACCTTTGCCTGATTCTGGAAGTTGTGCAAGTACGGGGGTGAGTATTGTTAACATCATTGCGGCTGTGGCAGTGTTGCTCATAAACATTGAACAAAGCGCAGTAACAGTTATAAATCCAAGTAAAACAAATTTTGATTGGCTTCCAAATGGTTTGAGTATATTTTTTGCAATTACAGCGTCAAGTTTGTATTTTGATGCTACTATGGCTAATACAAAACCGCCCATGAACAACATTATTATCGGGTCGGCAAAGGTTGCCATTATAGCTTTGTATTTTATTGGCGTGCCGAATGTAGGGTCTATCGACGGGTCAATTTTACCTTCAGGGTTGAGTACTCCGTTAAATAGATTACACATGCTTGTTGATGTGGTTAGAAGCATTATAACCATTATGCCTACTGATGTCGTCCAAATTGGAATTGGCTCCATAATCCACATTGTGGCTGCGAGTACAAATATTGCTATAATTCGTTGTTCTATCGTCGTTAACCCATTAATACCAAAACTATCAATCGGTAGATTCCAAACAACTAAAAATAGCAATAGTGAAATTGCGATTTTGATTAGTTTATTCATTTTATTTATAGTTTAACATTCTTTTCATGTTTTTTTTTCTTGGCGACAAATTTATTAATTTTTTTTTTAACACAAAAAATGCTATCTTTATAATTTTTTTCTTGTTTAAATTTTGTTGAATATATAATTAGTGATTTTTTTGATATGAAACTTTTTTATTTTGTAAGTTTTTAAAAAATATCTATTTTTATCAAAAATTTTGTAGGGTAATAAATATGGATAAAAAAGTGTTTTTGGGTGGCACGGTCAACGGGTCGGACTGGCGCGACAAAATAAAACCTAAACTAAAAATAAACTATTTCGATCCAGTTGTTCCAACTTGGAACGAGGATGCTTATAAACGCGAACTTCAAGAACGCGAAGATTGTGATTATTGTCTTTATGTTATAACGCCCAAGATGACAGGTGTTTATGCAGTGGCAGAGGTAATAGACGATAGTAATAAACGACCCGATAAAACCGTTTTTTGCGTTCTTAACCAAGACGAAGACCATACATTTACCGAATTTCAAAAAAAGTCGCTTGATGCGGTAGGAAGGCTTGTAGAACGTAACGGTGGTAAGTGGCTTGATAATCTTGACGATGTTGCTGATTATCTTAACAAATAATTGATTAATATATTGTTATAGTTGTTTATCTAAAGTAATTTGTTAATAATTGGTTATTATAAAAAATAATAAAACAATAAATAAAAATATGGCTGAAGAAGCACAAAAAATAATTTTTTCAATGTCGCGGGTTTGCAAAACGTTCCCGCCAGCAAAAAAAGTATTAAATAATATTAATCTTTCTTTTTTCTATGGTGCAAAAATAGGTGTTATAGGTTTAAACGGCTCTGGAAAATCTACACTTTTAAAAATTATTGCAGGAAAAGATAAAAATTTTGATGGTAGCCTTGCTTTTGCTGCAAATGAGTATTCTGTTGGTTATCTTGAACAAGAACCTCAACTCGATAATACCAAAACTGTTAAGGAAGTGGTGCAAGAAGGTGTACAATATATTGTAGATTTACTTGCTGAATATGAGCAAATTAACGAAAAATTTGCCGAGCCAATGGAACCCGAACAGATGGATAAACTTATTGAGCGTCAGGGAGAGCTTACAGAATTGCTTGATCATCATGATGCGTGGGAACTTGATAACAAACTTGAACGTGCTATGGAAGCTTTGCGTTGCCCGCCCGACGACGAAAAGGTAGAACATCTTTCAGGTGGAGAACGACGTAGGGTTGCGTTGTGTAGGTTATTGTTGCAACAGCCTGATGTTTTATTGCTCGACGAGCCAACCAACCACCTTGATGCAGAGAGTATTGATTGGTTGCAACAACATTTACAACAATATAAAGGTACTGTTATTGCTGTTACTCATGATAGATATTTTCTTGATAGTGTTGCAGGTTGGATACTTGAACTTGATAGGGGAGAGGGTATTCCTTGGAAAGGCAACTATTCGTCATGGCTTGAACAAAAGGCAAAACGACTTGAAAGTGAAGAAAAAACAGCATCAAAACGTCGTAAAACTCTCGAACGCGAGTTGGAGTGGGTTAATATGAGTCCAAAAGCACGACACGCAAAGGGTAAGGCACGTCTTAATGCTTACGAAAAACTTCTCAACGAAGATCAAAAAGAACGGGAAGAAAAACTTGAGATTGTTATTCCTAATGGTCCACGTTTAGGAGATAAAGTTATTGAAGCTCATGGTGTTTCTAAGGCGTTTGGAGATAAGTTGCTTTTTGAAAATCTTGATTTTACATTGCCGCCTAATGGTATAGTTGGTGTAATAGGTCCTAACGGAGCTGGTAAAACTACACTTTTCCGTCTTATAATGGGGCTTGAAAAACCTGATTCTGGAACGTTTTCTGTTGGCGAAACTGTAAAAGTTGCATATATAGATCAGCAACATGCTTCTATCGACCCAGAAAAAACTGTATTTCAAACTATTTCAGGAGGAACAGAAAATATTCAACTTGGCAATCGTGTGGTTAACGCGCGAGCTTATGTTTCGCGATTTAATTTTACAGGTACAGATCAAGAAAAAAAATGTGGCGTTCTTTCTGGAGGAGAGCGTAACCGTTTGCACCTTGCTCTTGCTTTAAAAGAACACGCTAATGTAATACTTTTGGACGAGCCTACCAATGATATAGATGTTAACACGTTGCGTGCGTTGGAAGAGGGTCTTGAACATTTTGCAGGTTGTGCTGTGGTAATAAGCCACGATAGGTGGTTTTTAGATCGTATTGCAACTCATATACTTGCATTTGAGGGCGATAGCCAAGTTAAATTTTTTGAGGGTAGTTTTTCTGAATATCAAGAAAATTACAAGATGAGAATGGGCGATGCCGCACCTACAAGAATAAAATACAAAAAGATAGTTTAGTTTTTGTAGCTTTTTTTTGTATTGAAATAAAAAATCAAAGCGCAACGGAATAAAGTTTTCGTTGCGCTTTGATTTTTATTGGTAAGCGATTTTAAATATGCATCCATTCATACGCTTCTTCGCGCGTTGGAAATGTTTCAAATTGTAATGGTATATCCGTTGCTTCGTCAAGCATTTGAGTTGTACTCAAACTGGTAATGAAATTTCCCGATTGGATAAGTGCAGCTTTTTTAACACCGCCTTTTATACACGCTGTATAAAGCACTTTTGCTATCCAAGTTTGTATTTCAACAGGGTAAACACTATTTTTGTTGGTTTGGTCAGCTATGTAATTTTCGGGGCGACAACTCGACAAATAGTTACCTATTGATTGTAAAACATCTTTAACATCATCTGGGGTTAGTTCTGCTTGCCCTGGTTTCCAACACGTTTCCAACAGCGAACGTTGTGGATCGTAAGTGATTGTTATTATTGAATCGTCTCTTAGTACTTGCATTTTATTTAGCATTTATATTTTGTTATTGGTATTGCAATTTTAATACCTTTTTTTAAAAAATACTTATTTTTTTTATTTTTTTGATAATCTCAACAACAAAATGTCGTGGCTACCGATATTTGCAACCAAAGGTTTTTTAGTTGTTGATTTAAGGTCTTTGTGTTGATAAAGGTCGCGAAGTTTGTATTCTGTGGTATTGGCATCGAGGGTTCGTTTTGCCAAGTCGTCATTTATAATGTTTGTTTTCCAATCGAATACAATATTTTTTGTTTTTTGCGATAGATTAACAAATCCAATAGCCCAATCACCACCTTCAAGCGGTTTTACCCACACTGAAAGACTATCTGAACACGAATATTCAAAACCTTGTATCCCAAGTTTATCTTGGTCTATTGCTATTACTTCGGTGTTTTTTATTATGTCCCATGTATCTTGGTTTGCAGTTCTTAAATCGTTGCCAAGAATTAGTGGTGCGGCACTCAAACACCATAATGCAAAATGGCTACGATCTTCGGCTGCATTCATACATTTCCCTATTTCAAGCATATCAGGGTCGTTCCAATGTCCGGGTCCAGCGTATTTTCGTATGTCTTTGCGCATGTGCAAGATTGGCCAAACACCCCAAGCACTCCATTGAGTTGGTAGTCCTTTGTCTCTGATATATTCGCAATCCCAACAGCAATAAATATCGCCCGTTGTTCTCCACATGTGTCCTGTTTCGGGAGCCCAACTCCATGGATCGTTGTCGCCCCATTCACAAATAGAAAACAATACTTCGCGTCCTGCGGTGTGTAGTGCATCGCGCATGGTGGCGTATGCTTCGGGGGCGTAGAGTTTACCCGTGCTACACCAATCGTATTTTAGAAAATCAACACCAAAACTTGCATAAAGTAATGCGTCTTGATATTCGTGGCCTCTTCCACCGGGGTATCCACCGCATGTGTGGCTACCTGCGCAGTTGTATATGCCAAATTTAAATCCTTTTGAGTGTACATAATCGGCAAGTGCTTTCATGCCAGAGGGAAATTTTTTGGGGTCGGGAACAAGGTTGCCATTTTTGTCGCGTTCTTTTAACGACCATCCATCGTCAATTACTATATATTCGTATCCAGCTTCTTTTAAACCGTTTTTAGCAAAAAGGTCTGCCATGTCTTTAACTACTTGCTCATTTATGTCAAGAGCAAATGTGTTCCAACTATTCCAACCCATTGGTGGCGTTTGGGCTAAATTTTCAAATTTTTGTGCGCCAGCATTTAAAACTAAGCAACAGGCTAATCCTAACAAAAGTTTTCTCATTTTTTTTAAAGTTTTTGTGTTTAGTGTAAAAAAACTTGCGAAAGTTATTTTTTTTTATTTATATACAAAAAAGTTTTTTTAGAGTTAAATAATCTTAATCTTGAATTTTAATGGTATTTGTATGTATTTTATTGCTGTAAAAAAACTTTTTTTTAATTTCCTAAAAAATTAAATTCAAAATAATAACTCGTACCAAATATTATTTTATTTTTGCGGCGAGAAAAAATGTTAACAATGGAATATAATCACCGTGAAATTGAACAATTTTGGCAAAAGTATTGGGAAGACAACGATACCTTTAAGGTGTCGAATGTTTCCGAAAAGCCAAAATATTATGTTTTAGATATGTTTCCCTATCCGTCGGGTGCGGGACTACACGTTGGTCATCCCCTCGGATACATAGCCAGCGATATTTATAGCCGTTACAAAAGGTTAAAGGGTTTTAATGTATTGCACCCGATGGGGTATGATGCTTTTGGTTTACCAGCTGAGCAATATGCCATTCAGACTGGGCAGCATCCTGCAGTAACAACCGCCCAAAATGTAGCGAGATACCGTAGCCAATTGAAAAAAATAGGGTTTTCGTATGATTGGAGTCGAGAACTACGTACTTCAGACCCAGAATATTACAAATGGACACAATGGGCATTTATCCAAATGTACAACCATTGGTATAACAACGACACACAAAAAGCCGAACCAATAGCAACGCTTGAAGAAAAACTTGCGCAAGGCGGAACAAAAAATGTTAACGCACCACACAGCGAGTTGCCAATGTTTAGCGCAGCCGTATGGGACGGTATGTCTGAAAATGAAAAGTCTTCTGTAATAGATTGTTATAGACTTGCCTATCGTGCAAAAACAATGGTCAATTGGTGTCCAAAACTTGGAACTGTGCTTGCTAACGATGAGGTAAAGGATGGTCTTTCTGAACGCGGTGGATACCCTGTTGAGCAACGACCAATGGAACAATGGTTACTTAGGGTGTCGGCGTACGCAGATAGATTGTTAAAAGGCTTAGAAACAATTGATTGGAGCGATAGCCTAAAAGAAATGCAACGCAACTGGATAGGTCGCAGCGAAGGATGTGAAATGTTCTTTGATATTGATGATAGCGATGTTAAACTAAAAATATTTACCACCAGAGCCGACACTGTTCATGGTGTAACATTTATGGTATTAGCACCTGAAAGCGAATATGTTAAGCAAATAACAACACCAGATTACAAAGCGGCTGTTGATGCTTATATTGCCGACACAAAAAAACGTACTGAACGTGAGCGTCTTGCAGATACAAAAACTGTTACAGGACAATTTATTGGTGCGTATGCAATTAATCCGTTTACAGGTAGTAAAATTCCAGTGTTTATAAGCGATTATGTGCTGTCGGGTTATGGTACAGGTGCAATAATGGCAGTGCCTGCGCACGATAGCCGAGACTACGCTTTTGCAAAAAAATTCAATCTTCCAATTATACCGCTTATCGATGGTGCAGATGTTAGCGAAAGCTCATACGATGCCAAGGAAGGTATAATGATTAACAGCGGTATTTTTAACGGACTTACGGTTTTAGAAGCTAAGGAAAAGGCTATTAATGAAGTTGAGCAACGAGGTATTGGAAATAGAAAAGTAAATTTCCGTTTGCGTGATGCAATTTTCTCACGTCAGAGATACTGGGGCGAACCATTTCCTGTGTATTATAAAGATGGACATCCTTGTATGCTTGAAGAAAGTAAGTTGCCGCTTACGTTACCAGAAATAAGCAGTTATCTGCCCACAGAAGACGGTCAACCACCGCTTTCAAGAGCCGAAAATTGGAAAACTAACGAAGGTTATCCTTACGAAACTTCTACAATGCCCGGTTTTGCTGGTAGTAGCGCATATTATTTGCGTTATATGGATCCAAAAAACAACGATGCGCTTGTGTCAAAACAAGCTAATGAATATTGGCAAGATGTAGACCTTTACATCGGAGGAACAGAACATGCAGTTGGACACCTTATTTATTCAAGATTTTGGAACAAATTTTTATATGACCTTGGTATTGTCTGCAAAGAGGAGCCGTTTAAAAAACTTGTAAATCAGGGAATGATTCAAGGTCGCAGCAATTTTGTATATAGAATAAAAGGTACCAACACATTTGTATCATGTGGTATAAAAGATAAATTCGACACCCAAGAAATTCATGTTGATGTTAATATTGTAAAAAATGATGTTCTCGATATAGAAGCTTTCAAAAAATGGCGACCCGAATTTGCTGACTCTGAATTTATTCTTGAAGGCGAAAAATATATTTGTGGTTTTGCCATCGAAAAAATGAGCAAAAGCATGTTCAATGTTGTTAATCCTGATAGCGTTGTGGAGCGTTATGGTGCTGATACATTGAGGCTTTACGAGATGTTTCTTGGTCCAATACAACAATCTAAACCTTGGGATACAGGTGGAATTGAAGGTGTTTACAAATTTTTGAAAAAACTTTGGAAATTATTTTTTAATGTTGCAGGTGAGTTTGAAGTTTCGGATGCTGAGCCTAACGAAAAAGAACTTAAAGCTTTGCATAAAACCATAAAAAAAGTAGAAAGCGATATAGAAAGTTTTTCTTACAACACATCGGTAAGTACTTTTATGATATGTGTAAACGAACTTACATCGTTAAAATGCAACAAACGTCAGATACTCGAACCGTTAGTTGTGGCTTTATCACCGTTTGCTCCGCATATTTGTGAGGAATTGTGGAAACTTTGCGGACACAAAGGTTCCATAATAGATGCACAATTTCCTATATGGGACGAAAAATTAACGCTCGACAACACAAAAACATATCCTGTGGCAATAAATGGAAAAACAAAATTTACTGTTGATTTGCCTGCTGACGCGTCAGCACAAGAAGTTGAAAATCAGATAAGAAATCATCAAAGACTTCAACCTTTTGTTGAGGGTAAAACGATAAAAAAAGTTATCGTAGTACCTGGGAAAATGGTAAATTTTGTGGTAATATAAACAAAAAAATACAGCGGCAAGTAAAAAGTCTTGCCGCTGGTTTTATAAAAAAACAAATACGAAAGCACAAAATCAAAAAAAATATCAAAAAATGGTATCAAGTTCTTCAATAAAAATTTTTTCGGGAACAACTTCGCTTTATCTTTCAGAACAGATAGCCAAGGCCTATGGCACTAATCTCGGAAAAGTTTCAATGAACCATTACAGCGATGGCGAATATCAGCCGAGTTTGGACGAAACAGTTAGGGGTTCGTATGTGTTTATCGTCCAATCAACATTTCCTCCAGCCGACAATTTGTTGGAGTTACTTCTGATGATAGATGCAGCACGTAGAGCATCGGCCTATAAAATCGCTGCTGTGATTCCTTACTTTGGCTTTGCCCGTCAAGATCGCAAAGACAAACCGCGTGTGGCCATCGGTGCCAAACTTATCGCCAACTTGCTAACTACGGCTGGCGTTGATAGAATAATAACGATGGATTTACATGCAGATCAAATACAAGGATTTTTCGATGTTCCTGTTGATCATCTTTACTCTTCGACAATTTTTGTACCCTATATTACAAGTTTAAATCTCGACAATCTTGTAATCGCGTCGCCAGACATCGGCGGTAGCAAACGTGCAAATACATACAGCAAGTTTTTGCATGCACCAATGGTTATTTGTCACAAATATCGCGAAAAACCAAATGTTGTTAGTGAGATGACGGTTATTGGCGATGTAAAGGACAAAAATGTTGTAATTGTAGATGATATAATTGATACAGCAGGCACGTTAACCAAAGCTGCAGATTTGATGATGCAAAAAGGTGCAAAGAGTGTTAGAGCATTTGCTACGCATCCAGTTTTGTCAGGTCCGGCATACGATAGAATAGCCGAATCGCAAATTACCGAGGTGTATGTAACCGACACTATTCCGCTAAAAAAACCGCATCCAAAAATTAAAGTATTATCTGTAGCAGATCTTTTTGCTGAGGTAATTAAGCGTGTGTTTACAAGTAAGTCGATAAGTTCAGATTTATATACAAAATAGATTTTTTTATTAAAAAAATATATTTAAATTTGCAACGATTTTTCAAAGACAATTTGTTAAGGTCGAAACAAAAAAAACGACCGTGCAATGGAAAATTGAAATAAAATCAATTTTAAGTAACACAATTTTTATTAACACAAATGAAAACATTTGATTTAAAAGGCAGTAAACGCGAGAACATCGGCAGCAAGTTTGCCAAAGAAATTAGAAAAGCAGGCAACGTACCAGCAGTTGTTTATGGCAATGGTACAGAAAACATCAACTTTGTTGTAAGTGCAAAAGAACTTAAAGGTGCTATTATCACTCCTGAAGTTTATATTGTCAACCTTAACATTGATGGAAAAGTTATTCCCTCTGTTATAAAAGATGTTGATTTTCATCCAGTTACCGACGAAGTTGTTCATATCGATTTCTATGCTATAAAGGAAGATAAAGAACTTATAGTAAAACTTCCTATTGAAGTTGTTGGTCATGCTCCTGGTGTAAAAGCCGGTGGTAAACTTATCATCAGCAGTCGCAAATTAAAATCCAAAGGTTTGCCAGCAAATTTGCCTGATAGAGTTGTAGTAAGTGTAGAAACTCTTGAACTCGACAAGGCTATAAAAGTTGGTGATTTGAAATTCGACAATTTTGAAATTGTTGATCCAAAAGATATGCTTGTTTGCCGCGTTAAGACAACACGTGCCGCTCAAGCTGCTGCTCGTGCTGCAGAAGACGATGGTAAGAAGAAAAAGAAAAAATAACCATTTAGTTTTTAAAGAAACTGTTTAATTACAAATTGGGAATGTGCTGTAAATTAGCCCGTTCCCTTTTTTTATAAATTTATTTTGTTCTAAATGAAATATCTCGTAGTTGGACTTGGAAATATTGGTGAGGAATATAAAAACACACGTCATAATATTGGTTTTAAAATTATAGATGCTTTTGCAAAGGCATCGCAAACAGAGTTTGTTTCAGGACGTTATGCAGACATTGCCGAAACTAAATTTAGGGGTAATCCTATATTTTTAATAAAACCTACCACTTATATGAATTTGAGTGGTAAGGCAGTGGCTTATTGGCAGAAACAGGAGAAAATTGAATTGGAAAATATTTTAATTCTTGTTGATGATATAGCTTTGCCATTTGCTGCAATTCGCCTACGTGCTAATGGAAGTGAGGCTGGACATAATGGCTTGAAAAGTATTACAGAGTGTTTACAAACTCAAAATTATTCCCGTTTAAGGTTTGGTCTTGGTAACGATTATCCAAAAGGAGGACAAGTAGATTTTGTGCTTGGAAAATGGACCGATGAGCAAGAAAAGGTGATTGCCGAAAAACTTGAAACAACCACCAATGCCATACAAAGTTTTGTTCAGAATGGTATTCAACGAACAATGAACTTTTTTAATGGTAAGTAGTTGTGTTTTAATTTATTGCTACAGCTTTTTTTACAGACTCCCACCATTGCGAAAAATTAGGAATTTTGGTTGATAGTGCTTGAAATGTGTTTTGAGGAATAGATTTAACAAGTTCCCAACGACCTTGTTTTCTTAGGCGGAAGAGTGTTTTTATGTCTATTTGAGGTGTTCCTTGTAGTTTCATTAAAACTACATGTCCAGTAACATAGATTGTTGTAGCTGCTGTTAGTCCCTCGAGTGCGATGCTGCTTGTTTTGGAAATTACAGAGTTGGTTAGTCCGCCTTCTATAATGTCGCCATTTGTTAGAGAGTCGGTTATTATTTCGCCAACTGCTTCTGAACCCGCTTGAGCGAATAACCCTGTTAGAATGGAGTTGGTGGCTATCCAACCAAAACATAGTGTATTGAACAATGGTGAGGGTTTGTAGCCATAAAGTTTTGATAGTTCAACAGTCATTTTCATTTGTGCAATAAGTATTAGTATTCCGTCTAAAAAACTATTGCGACTAAAAACTACGCACAACGCGGCACTCCAACTATATTGGTTTATTATTTTTTTTGCATCAGAGGATTTGTTTGTTTCGTTGTTGTAATGCTTTATATAATTATCAATTATTGGGATAATTTGTTTTTCATATTGCAATAAGTTTTCTTTTGTTGTTTTGTTTTTTGTGGGTAGTATTTCGTTAAGTTGATGCCAAATTTCTGATTGCCAACTTTCTTGGCGATTTTTAAGTTTATAAGGGTCAAGTTGTTTGTATATTTTTTGTGCTTGAGAGATTACGTTGGGTTGGTGTTTGGTTCTAAGTTTTCTAAATTGTAGCAATGGGCGTACTAATACTTCCCAAACTACATACAATAAAAGTAACCAAAAGATTATTCCAATTATTGGATATGGTGTTATGCCATTGAGAATGATGCCCTTTTCTAAAAAATCTGTTGCAAAGTAAACGGCAATGAGTATGATTATTAATATTAAATGTTTTATAATGCTGTTCATGTTATTGATTAGTTAGTTAATTTGTAATTCTTTTAGTTGTCGCAGAATGTCTGTTATTGTTGATTTGTCGTTATTTAGGGTATTGATTTTTTGTTCTTGTATGGTTAATTCTTTTTGATATTCAGATAGTTGTGGCGTTAAGTCTTGTTTTATTGTGTTTTGTACAAGCGATGTAATTTTTCGAGCAACATAATCGTCGGTAGAAATAATTTTTTCCAATTCGTTTTTGTAATGGTTTATTATTTCTTCGTATTTTGAGTTTTTGGAAAAGTCAATTTTCTTTTGAAAACCAAGCCAATTACGTTCTATTACGTATTTTCCACCGTCAAAAATAGAGAAACTGAATGTATTATCAATTTCTCCAATTTTGTTTATGTTGTCGGATATTTTTTCTCCATTTAGTGTTATACCGTGGAGTTTTAAGTTTTCGGCTTTTTCTTTTAAGTCTTCTTGAGAGTATTCTATTGCGTTTTTTTCTTTTCCGTTTTCTTTATGGACGAGTTCATCAAGATAAGCCTTGCTAAATAAGTCTTCGGCAATTTGTTTAGCTCGAGTACTGCATTTTTCCAAAAAACTATTAATATTGGAGGCTTTGCCTCTAATTAGTTTATCTGTGTTTTCGTCCTCTGCGTTTAAAAAAAGTTTATTTTTGTAATCTATTGATTTTCTTATTAATTCAAACTCATATATAATTTTCTGCTTTAAGTTATTTACAAAGTCGTTACTAAGAGCAAATTGAATCGGTTTAAATTTATAGCCTTCGTATGATTTTTTTATAATAAGTATTTTTTCTTCGTTTTTTTGTTTTTCGGAGTTTAGTTTGGTTATGTTTGTTGATATATCTTCTGATTGGTCTTCTAATTTTTTTATGGTTTTTAATATTTCTTGTTTTAGCATATCTTTGCAATGTGCAATATGCCTATGCTGTCCATTATTTTTTATGTCGGTGATAAAACTATCTTCCATTTCTAAGAAATGCGAATCATCTAATAGTTTCTTTTTCTTTATTTCTATATCCTCATTTTCAGAAGTATAGATAAAGTTTTGATTGCCGAGTATAGAATCGTATGCCATTCCAAGGTTGACATAAACGGGTGTAATTTCTACGTTGTTTTTGCCGAGTTTTTCTTTAAAAACTTCGCGTCCATTTTTGGCTTGTTTTTTTTGTTCTTTGTCGGTTTCTTCTTTTTTTAGCCAATATTTTGCGTTCATTACGTTTTGAACAAGGCGGTATGTGCTTTCGTCGCGTGTTAACCCTATGTATTTAAGATATTCTCCAGCTTTGTTGTTAATTGGTGATACGCTACTTTGCACAAAAAGTAGTAAATCGCACTCATCGAAAAATGCTTGGTATTTTTCTGGGTCTTTGCTTTGTTCGCTATATCCACTATCAAGACCTGGCATGTCGAGAAGTATGCAGTTGTTTGAAAAAAACTTACTTTCGGGATTCTGTGGAACTTCCACTACCACCAAAAGCGGTTCTGTAGATAGACAATTGTCAGATTCTTGCGGTGTTCTACATAAAGTTTTTCGTAGGTTGTCTTCGGTTAAATCGAAGTTTACAGTTTGTTTGTCGTATTCTTTAATACCGCGCATGTAATCTGTTACATCTTGCATTGCCGTTGCCCAATCTGTTCCGTTTGGTTTGTAATATACTTTTATCTGTCCAGTTTCGTTATCGGCTGTTTTTATTACTGCTGGACGCAACGTAGTATCAACGCCAAAACCAACAAGACTTGCCTTGGTTGTTCGTGCCAATAGGTCTATTAAAGTTGACTTACCTGCCTTTAACATACCTATAACGATGATAAAATTTTTTTCTCCGTCAAACTGTTTAATGGCTCTTTTTAATTTTTTTTCGCTTTCGAGCCATATAGTTTTGTTGTTATCGGAGATATTTTCCGTTACTTTTTGGGTTATTTGGTTTATTTTTTCGGAAAGTAATTCCAATTGTTTATTCATAGTTAGCAACTGCTTTTTGCAAAGGTAAAAAAATTATATTGAATAGCGTATATTTTTATAAATTTTCGTAGATAAATTAACGTATGCTTTAACGGCTTTAAATTTGCAAATTACCCATTAACCCATTATCTTTTGCCGTTAATACAAAACAACATAATTCATTATCGTTATGAAATACTACAATCCAAAGACCGGTGTCGTCTTCAAGAAAGTGTTTTGTGAACATAAAATTCTTACCATAAGTCTATTAAATGCCGTTTAGAAATTGGATCGTGATTACCAAATTAAAGATGTTGATTATCTTCCATGTGAAATAATTCCACTTACTGATGGCAAACGTCGGAGTGTAGTTGATGTCAAATGTAAAGTGTCGGATAAGATATATTTTTTGTTGAGATGCAGATGTATTGGTCGGCGGTTTTTCTTCGGCGTGTAATTGCCGAAACTAAGCAAGCTCTTGCAGAAGGTCGTGCAGATGCAATGCGTGAGATGGCTCGCACACTCAAAGCCATGGGCAAAATGACTATTGAACATTTTTCGGCAGTCATTTTTTTGCAAATCACGAAAACTTCAATTATCTTTGCATTCGAACATTAATTGCGAGATAACCATGGCAAAGTACCTCAATCCATACACCGACTTCGGATTCAAGAAACTCTTCGGCACGGAGTTCAACAAAGACCTGTTGATAAGTTTCCTGAACGCAATGTTTGAGAAAAGTAGCGCGATACCAAAAGATGAAATCCTTGACATCACTTACCTCAACGCCGAAAAACTTGGTCGCAAGTCGTCGGAGCGGAAAGCCATTTTCGATGTCTATTGCACCACCAAGAGCGGTGCGAAATTCATTGTTGAGATGCAGAACGTCTTCCAACAGTTTTTCAAGGACAGGAGCGTCTATTATTCATCGTTCCCAATCCGCGAAATGGCAAAGAGGGACAGCGAGGACGAGCATTGGAACTACGAACTGCAAAGAATCTATACTTTC
>CALFIU010000034.1 GCA_937877455.1 uncultured Bacteroidales bacterium | reverse complement strand
ATAAAGGTGTTCCAAATGGAAATGAAAAAAATTGCACTTGCGGTTTGAATCTACGGTTTCAATTTTATTCTTGTAATTCAAAAAAATATTTAACTTTGCTTTTGGATTGTCGGCTCTACAAACCCGAAATCCGACATAAGACATTTTTACGAAAGCGTTATGCTTTTCTTGGTAACGAGAACCTGAGAAATTTTCGAATAAACACAAGAGATTCCATAGCGGTTTCGCCTATCGTATAGGCGCGAATTGCTATAATTATATCTTTGTGTTTAGGTAATTCTCAGGACCTTCGTTAACAGATATAATATCACATTGAAAGGTGTATGCGGTTTGCGCTTTCTTTTTTTATTTCTTTAAAATCACGCTAATGAAAGTTATTAAAAAATATAAAAAAATGAAAGTAAACATAAAATTACAATCTAGTAAAAAAATGATAATTAAACATATTGCTATATGCATTGTATTATTCAACTTTATTGCTTGTAATACAAATAGTTTTGAAAATTTGCTTAAATCAGCGGAAAAAGGCGATGCAGAGGCACAATACAAAATTGCGGAACGCTACTATTACAATGAAAAAGATTGTAATAAAGCAATTGATTGGTATGAAAAATCAGCAAACCAAGGTTATGTTATTGCACAACATAAATTAGGCTTATGTTATCTTGAAGGAAATTGAGTTCCCAAAAACTATACAAAAGCAGCAGATTATTTTCTAAAAGCAGCGAATCAAAATTATGCACAATCACAATATAAATTATCAGCAATGTATCATTCAGGAAGTGGTGTTCCGCAAAATGATATAAAAGCAGTAGAATGGCTTCAAAAGGCAGCAAATCAAGGATTAGCATTAGCTCAAGACCTTTTGGGACAATGTTATGAAGGTGGATTAGGTGTAGAACAAAATTATTATAAAGCAGTTGAATGGTATCAAAAAGCAGCAAATCAAGGATACCCTAATGCACAAGTGGATTTAGGTGTATGTTACGAATTGGGTACGGGTGTTGTACAAGATTATCAAAAAGCAGTCGAATTATATCAAAAAGCAGCAAATCAAGGAGATAAATACGCACAATGTAATATGGGAATTTATTACGAAAAAATAGGAAACTATTCAAAAGCGATAGAATGGTGTCAAAAGTCAGCAAATCAAGGTTACGATAAAGCACAATATAATTTGGGAGTTTATTACGAAAAAATAGATGACTATTCAAAAGCAATAGAATGGTATCAAAAAGCGGCAGATCAAGGTAACGCAGATGCACAAAATAATATAGGAGTCTATTATGCTATAAGTGAGGAGTATCAAAAAGCATTCTACTGGTATCAAAAAGCGGCAAATCAAGGAAATTCTTTAGCGCAACGTAATATTGGAATTTGTTATGAAAACGGTTATGGAGTAACTAAAAATAAAGCGAAAGCAATTGAATGGTATAAAAAAGCAGCTAATTAGGGTGATGAAATAGCCAATAATCAATTGAAAAAGTTATCTCAAAAAAGGTGAATGTTTTTTAATCGACGCACGAACACTAATTATCAAGAAGTTAGAAGGTCTATCCAATTATTGTCAAAAATAAAAAATAGCCTCCATGGTTTTATAATCGTGGAGGCTATTTTTTATACAAGCGTAAATTTGCGGAAATATTTTTGATCGCAAATTTTTTGCATTATCTATGAATTATAATTATCTTTGTCCGAATCATTAATAGCGAAAAATTATGTGGAATCCTCAGGCAAGACGCATACCATACGGCATTCAGGGCTTTGAAATGCTCCGCCGCGACAATTGTTACTACGTTGACAAGACGCGCTTTATCCAAGAGATAGAGTACGCCAACAAGTATTTCTTTTTGGTGCGTCCTCGTCGTTTTGGTAAAACGTTGACAATGACTATGTTGGAAACGTATTACGACATCAATAAGAAAGATAAGTTTGAGGAGATTTTTTCAGGACTTTGGATTGGCGACCACCCGACGGCAAATCGTAATTCGTATTTGGTTTTGCATCTTAATTTTGCAATGGTAAACGGCAATATTGACGATTACCGTTCAAGTTTTGACGGAATGTGCCGAATTTGGTTTGATTCTTTTTGTGACACTTACAAAGATTTGTTGATTCCTGGCACACGAGCCGAGGTAGAGAAATGTACCAATGCTGTTGAAAAAATCAATAAACTCTGCGAAATGGTAGAAAAGTCACATCAAAAGATTTATCTTTTTATCGACGAATACGACAATTTTACCAACAACATTCTTTCCGACTACACGCTGCTTGGTCGTTATATGGACGAAACACACCGCACGGGATACTTGCGCACATTTTTCAATGCTATCAAAGACGGCTCGAAAGGCGCAATCGAACGCCTTTTCATCACAGGAGTTTCGCCGGTAACGCTCGACGACCTTACGAGCGGTTTCAACATCGGCTCCAACTACACCACCGATGCGCGTTTCAACGAAATCACAGGCTTCACCGAACAAGAAGCCCGCGAAATGCTCAATTATTACAGCGAGTATTTCAAATTTCCGTGTTCCGTTGACGAAATCATTGAAACCATCCGCCCGTGGTACGACAATTATTGCTTTGCAGAAGATTGTTTCGGCGAGACAACGATGTACAATTCGGATATGTTGCTCTATTTTACCGATAAACTTTGCAACAGTGGCAAGTTGCCAAAAAACATCATCGACAGCAACATCCGCACTGATTATGGCAAACTCAAAATGCTCATCCGTAAAGATAAGGAGATGGATTTTGAAGGTTCGATAATTCAAAACCTTGTTACTGACGGAATTGTCAAGGGCAAATTGGTAGATCATTTCCCTGCCGAACAGATTGTTTTAAAAGACAATTTCATAAGTTTGATGTTCTATTTCGGAATGGTAACAATTGGAGGATTCTTAGAAGATGATGTTATATTCAAGATACCAAACATCGTTGTAAAAGAGCAACTTATCAATTATCTTATGGATAATTACAAAGACAACGATTTGGAATACGATTCTTGGAGCGGCGGCAAATTATTGTCGAGAATGGCGTTCCACGGCGAATGGAAGGCGTTTTTTGAGTACGTGTCGCAGACCATCAAGACCTTTGCCACCACACGCGACAAGGCAAAAGGCGAGAAGTTTCTGCACGGTTTTACATTGGCTACAACTTGTCAAAGTAAAGCCTATTTTCCACATTCAGAGGCTGATACGTCGGCAGGATTCCCTGACCTTTATCTCGAACCTCGAACCGACCAATATCCGGATTTAACTCATAGTTATCTTATTGAGTTTAAGTACGTTAAAGAAGATGCCCCTGCCGCCGAAATCCAAAACAAGGCTTCCGAGGCTATCTTGCAGTTGCAGAAATATTCCAAATACGGATTGGTTGTCGAAAAATCCAAAA